>NZ_CM001792.1:2422920-2722920 GCF_000340475.1 Oceanobacillus kimchii X50 | reverse complement strand
CTATCGGTGGGATTATCGTTGATTCAGGGGAATTTAACTGGGCAAACGGAAATTTCCCTGAATTTACAACACCTAAAAGTTCTTTAAACAATCAATCTTATATCGAACTAAAAAATGCCAATGCATTTATTTCAAAAGCGCGATTTGAATTAGGACATGACATTGGGACAGCATTATCTCCGTTTAATGGGTGGTTATTTATTCAAGGATTAGAATCACTACCATTACGAATGAAGCAACACGTAATAAATACGAGACAAATTGCTACGTATTTAAGTGAACATGAAAGAGTAACCTGGGTAAATTACCCTGGATTATCAGGAAATCATCAATATGAACTTGCAAAAACCTATTTACCTCAAGGGGCCGGAGCGATTTTTACATTTGGAATAGAAGGAGGGCATGAAGCAGCGAAAACGTTTATTCAATCGTTAAATTTATTATCACACGTTGCAAATATTGGCGATTCGAAGACGCTGGTAATTCATCCTGCAAGTACGACACACGCAAGATTAACCCCAGAACAACAAAAAAGGACGGGTGTGACACCAGATCAGATTCGTATATCAGTTGGATTAGAAGATGTGGAGGATATAAAAAGCGATATTCATCAAGCTCTTCAAAAAAGTAGGGGGTAATTTGAGATGGCACGATCCGTAAGAACAGGTAATACGAATTCTTTTAACAAGAAGTGCACGAATACACTGAGAGGACATTCAATTATCGCTACCAGAATTAAGTTATTCAACGTTAAAAAACCAAGTAAGACAAAACCAGAACTACAATCTCTTGAATTGTAGTTCTGTATAATAAAACCTTATAATTTTTGTCCAGAATAACGATCGAGTGAAAATCCTTTTCCAAGAATTTCAGATGCATTTATAAATATGACAAAGGACTCTGGAGATTCAGTCTGTAAGAGTCTTTTTAATTTTACTGCTTCAGTTTGTTCTGCAACACAAAGTATCATGGTTTTATCAAGTTTGGAGTAACCACCTACGGAACGGATTTTTGTAAGTCCACGATCGATTCCATTTTGGATCAGTTTTTGAACGCCTTCTTCATCTTCGGTAATGATCATAATTAATTTAGTGGACGAAGTACGCAATTGTACGAAATCAATTGCTTTTCCAGAAATATAAATAGCCATTAGTGCAAATAAAGTAAGCTCGACACTAAATACAATAATGGAACCTATTACGACAAGTCCATCAACAATAAACTGGGAGTATCCGCTAGATATACCGGTGAACTTTTTAACAATCTGGGCAATTGCTGCTGTTCCACCAGTAGATCCATTTCCTTTATATACAATACCTAACCCTACACCAAGTAATAAACCACCATATAACGCACCCAAAAGTGGATTCGTCACTGTAACAGGTATTTCAGCACTTAAAAATATAATAAAAGGAACCCAGAATGTTCCAACCAATGTTTTGAAACTAAAGTCTTTTCCTAATGCAATCCAACCAATAATAAAAATTGGAATATTAATAACCAATTGTGTTAATGCAGGACTTAGTTCATATAATTCAAATAAAATTGTACTAATGCCAGAAATACCGCCTGCAGCAAGCCTTGCAGGTAAAAAGAAGATATTATAAGAAAGTCCTACAAGTGTTGCTCCGACAATAATATACAAATATTCTCTTATAACTTTGTTTTGTTTTAATTTATCCATGTAAACTGTATCCTTTCCCTCAAACATACCTCTTATACTGTATCACTGGAGGGGAAAGGAGTAAATACTATCTTTATTTATATTGGAATATTCACTCTCATGGAACGTTGTTGTTTATTTGGTGTTTTTATTTTTGTCGAAATTTTTTCCATGAAATCTTCTAATATTTTTGGGAGTAATTGCTTTACGACGGGATAAAGCATCGTACCTTTCCAGCCTTTTATTGTTAATTTCATATTTACAGAAACTATGGTGTCATTCTGATTAAATGATTTTACATGGAAGCTACCTTCACCAATACATTGTTCTTTTAAAGCATCAACCTTAAAAAGAATGGATGAAGGAGCTTTTATTTCTAAAATGCGTACATGGATGTGTGTGTCCTTTTTTAAAGAGCCAAATTCGCCATGTATTTTCCAAATCGATTCTTCATTAGATACGATTTGATGACTTTGATAGCCGGGAACAATTTCTACCCAATTGGACCAGTCTTCAATAAATTCCCAAACCTGTATACTATTACTGTTTAATTTAACTTCATGATAACACTTTACCATTTACTATTTCCTCCCAGTACTAAAAAATCGCACATGGGTAATGTATGAAATTAAATGTAGGATTAGAACGATAATTTTTCCTTTACTGTGAAAATAAGATAACAGTTAGGCTGGAAGTGTTTTCCGAGCATAAAAAAGATAAATTGACAAAAAATGATGAAAGAACAGTGTGTATAACTGCTGTTCAATTACACCGAGGAGTGATCATGTGGCTGACAGACGTAGAAATAAGTTGTTAGTACCGCAGGCAGATCGTGCATTAAACCAAATGAAAGAAGAAATCGCGAGTGAGATGCACGTTCAATTAGGTGCTGATACCACAGCACGGGAAAACGGATCGGTGGGTGGCGAGATGGTCAAAAGAATGATAAGCATTGCTGAAGATAGCATGGCTTATCGAAATGATGACCAGCACTAGATCGTCAATCTGAGTAACAGAACATTGATGATCTAAGAGGGCTGTGCTATTTAGCACGGTCCTTCTCTATCATAGGTTGAAAATTCGAATAGTAATTATATGGAGTGCATAGAGAAATTTGTTTATGTTCCCAGAAGTAAAAGAAATAAATCAAAAAAGTAAAATAAATCTCGATATATTTCCAAAGGTAAAGGTAACAAATCAAATAGGTAAAGTAAATTTCATATATGTTCCCAAAATAAAAGCAATCCAAAAGATAGGATAAATGCTTTTGGACTGTAGTTCTTTAATAATTCTCTTTCAAAAGACAGTTGCACGATTACTAAACATCACCTTAAATGCTCTATTAAATGATATAGTAGTTTTAGAGGTGATCAGATGAAAAAAATGGAATTAGGTAAAAGTGGATTAGAAGTACCTGCTATTGCTTTAGGTTGTATGAGTATGAACAAACTAACAAAAGCCGAAGTTGAAAGAGTTATTTCAAATTCAATAGAGCATGGTGTAAATTTCTTTGATCATGCAGATATTTATGGGAAAGGTAAATCGGAGGAAATTTTTGCAGAAGGTCTCCCTCGTGAAGTACGACGAGAAGATATCATCATTCAATCGAAAACAGGTATTAGAAATGGGTATTATGATTTTTCAAAACAACATATCATTAAATCAGCAGAGGAAAGTTTACAAAGATTGAATACGGATTATTTAGATGTATTTTTACTACATCGTCCAGATGCTCTAATGGAACCAGAAGAAGTAGCTGAAGCATTTTCAGCACTTCATGAAAGTGGCAAGGTGCGTTTCTTTGGTGTAAGTAATCATAATTCGATGCAAATTAAATTATTGGAAAAGTACTTAAAACAACCTATTCTAACGAATCAACTCCAATTAAGTCTTACTAATTCAGGATTGATGAATCAGGGACTTTTCGTAAATACGAACTTTGAGCAAGCATCAGATCGTGATGGTAGTATTTTAGACTATAGTCGTTTGAATGATATTACCATACAAGCGTGGTCACCCTTCCGTCATGGTTTCTTTGATGGGTTATTTGTTGATAGTGATGACTATCCAGAGTTAAATGCAGAACTACAACAGTTGGCGGATAAGTATGATGTAAGTAAGTCAGCAATTGCAGTAGCATGGATTTTACGCCATCCTGCAAATATACTAACAATTATTGGTACTATGACACCAATTCGTCTTACAAATATTGTAAAAGCATCGGAAATAGATTTAACTAGGCAAGAATGGTATGGATTATGGCAAGCTGCAGGTAATAAATTACTATAAAAGAGTAGAGGACATGATTATGTTGTTTATAAAATCACGTCTATTTAAAGATAATACTATTTTATAACATCATTACCACTCTATATTCGTAATATAGAATTAGAAGAAAGACAGAAAATCGGACAGGATGAGAAAAATGATGAGAAAGAAAGGAAGATTGAAGAAGTAGTAATGGATGCAGAAAAGCAATACAAAATTGAAACTTTTAGGGTAAGTAGAACAAGTCTATATGATAATTGTAACCAATATAGTATTAATGAACAAAATCCCCCTTTTGATACAATTATAAGGGGGATTTATCATATTAATATTTATTACGGTTTTTTCAATGTTTCACTGGACTCTTTGCTTCAATGCCTTGAACCCATTGGAATGGATCATCTAAATCGCCATATTGAATACCAGTAATTGTATCGTAAATGCGTTTAGAAAGTTCGCCGGTTTCACCATTATTGATAATCATATCTTTACCTTCCCAAGTAAGTTGACCGATTGGTGAAATAACAGCAGCTGTACCTGATCCAAAAGCTTCTTCTAGCTCGCCGTCTAAATAAGCTTGATATAAATCCTGAATTGAAATTCGTTTTTCAGATACAGGAACGCCCCAATGTTTTAATAGTTCAATAACAGAACTACGAGTCACTCCTGAAAGAATGCTTCCGTTCAATTGAGGAGTGAAAACTTCTCCATTAATTTTGAAGAAGACATTCATACTTCCAACTTCTTCAACATACTTTTTCTCAACACCATCTAACCAAAGAACTTGTGCAAACCCTTGTTTAGCTACAATTTCTTGTGCTTTTAGACTTGATGCATAGTTTCCACCAGTTTTTGCTTCACCAGTACCACCTTTCACCGTTCGTACATAGTGATCTTCAACAGCAATTTTGACCGGGTTTATTCCTTCTTTGTAATAAGCACCTACTGGAGATAAAATGACGATTAACTTATAACTCATCGATGGTGCTACCCCAATATAAGCCTCTGTTGAAATAATAAACGGACGAATATATAGGGATGTTCCTTCTGCGCTCGGAACCCAATCCTTATCGATGGAGATTAACTGTTTTATTGCTTTTAGTGTGAACTCTTCATCGATTTGCGGAATACATAGACGATCATTTGACCGATTTAAACGCTCTAGGTTTTTCTCCGCACGGAATAATTGAATATCTCCGCTATCGGTACGGAATGCCTTTAATCCTTCAAAAACAGATTGACCATAATGAAAAATCATTGAAGAAGGGTCAATCGTTAGTGGTTGATATGGTACAATACTCGCATTATGCCATCCCAAAGGATCAGAGTAATCCATGACAAACATATGATCCGTAAAAGATCTTCCAAAAATCAACTGATCGGACTGAGGTTTCTCTTTCTTTGTTTCACTTCGTTGTACGCGAATTGTTTGTTCTTCCATATCAAACGTCTCCCTTGCTGTTGGTAAATTTCTATTTATCATAAGACATAAAAAAGATTTTATCAAGCCTAAATTTTAAATTAATTATGTTAAATTAGTAATATATTGTTTATTAAAGAGAATTATTGGATAAGGGAGGATATATTTTGGTTAAAGCAATCATGTTTGATTTAGATGATACATTGCTGTGGGATAAAAAAAGTGTACAAGATGCATTTGATCTCACATGTCAAAAGGCAAATCAAGCTAAAGGTGTTGATGCTAAAAGTCTAGAGGATAGTGTAAGAAAGCATGCTCGAAACCTGTATGCATCATACGAAACCTATGAATTCACTAAAAAAATTGGTATAAATCCTTTTGAAGGTCTATGGGCTACGTTTGATGATAAAGGAAGCAGCTTTGAAAATTTAAAAGAAATTGCTCCGCATTATCAAAAAGAATCTTGGAATCAAGGCCTACGAGATTTTGGAATTGAAGATGAGAACTATGCAAATCAGCTTGCAAATGCTTTTCGTGAAAATAGAAAACAAACAGCCTGTGTATTTTCTGATGCAATAGAAGTACTGGAAAAGTTACAAAAGAAGTTACCACTGTTACTTTTGACAAATGGTTCGCCTAGCTTACAAAATCTAAAATTGGATTTATCGCCGGAATTAGTACCTTATTTTGAACATATTATTATTTCAGGTGATGTGGGTGTAGGTAAACCTGATACAGTGATATTTAATCTAGCATTATCAACACTAGAGTTACGGTCTCAAGATGTGTTGATGGTTGGAGATAATTTGCATACAGACATTATTGGAGCGAATCATCAAGGAATTCCTTCTGTATGGCTAAATCGATTTAATCAAAACAATGAAACGGATATTCAACCTACGTATGAAATAAAATCTTTAGACGAATTATTAACGCAAATTTTATAAATTCATCTGAATTAATGCAATATGTGTAGGAAGTAGATTTAATACTATAAAAAAAGAAAATGGGCGACTCCAGCGGAAACAGCACAAATTTAAAATCTACTTGGAAATAGCCAAGTTAGTTGAATCGTGTCCGCAAAAGGCGCCCATAGTTTCTTGGGAAATTAGGTTAAGACTATTTATAAATCAATCGCAGTAACGGATTTAATTTCATCTAGGCTTTCAATCTCGTTTAATGCTTCATCCGCTAGATGTCGATCTATGGTAAGAATCATAATAGCGTCACCACCAATATCTGATCGATCCACTTGCATCGTAGCAATATTAATATTATGTTTTGCGATGGTACTCCCCATTCTACCAATTACTCCTGGCTGGTCACGATGTTGGATAACGACCATATGACCTTCTGGTGTTATATCTACACGATATTCATCTACACGAACTAAGCGTGGACCTAATCCGTTTAATAATGTCCCTGCTGCTTTTCTAGTCCCAAACTTTCCTGAAACTTCGATTGTGATTAGGTTTGTAAACCCTTTTTTAGACGACGTTTTACTCTCACTAACTTCAATACCCTTTCGATCAGCTAGGAACAGTGCATTTACATCATTGATCCTACTTCCTAAGTAGCGCTTTAGAAGTCCTTTAACAGCGTTTCGCGTTAATGGTGCAATTTCGATATCCGCTAAATCACCAGCATACGTAATTTTCACTTCGCTTACCACTTCTTTTGTTAAATCCGTAATAAATGTACCAAGTTTTTCAGCGAGGTGGAAGTATGGTTCAATTTTATACATAATCTCGCTTGGAACTGATGGCATATTTACTGGGTTACGAACTGCTTTCCCTTGAGAGAACCGAAGTACATCATGACTAACATCGATAGCAACCACTTCTTGTGCTTCTACCGTACTTGCACCTAAGTGAGGTGTAGCAACCACTTCAGGTAGAGTTAATAACTTATGATCTGTAAAAGGTTCTTGTTCAAAGACATCAAGTGCAGCACCTGCTACTTTTCCTGACTGAATTGCATCGTATAATGCGTCTTCGTCGATAATTCCGCCACGAGCGCAATTAATAATTTGTACACCATCTTTCATTAGGTGAAAAGCATCTTTGTTAATCAAATGCTTTGTTTCCTTAAGCAGTGGTGTATGCACGGTGATAAAATCTCCTGCACGTAATACATCTTCTAGTGTCCCATATTGAACTCCCATCTGCTCTGCTTTTTCTTCTGTGAAGAATGGATCGTAGGCAATGACGTTCATTCGCTGACCTTTTGCTCGTGCAGCTACTTCAGCACCGATTCTTCCTAACCCGACAATACCTAAAGTCTTTTGCTTTAACTCAACGCCTACAAAACGTTTTCGATCCCATTGTTTTTGTTTTAACGCATGGTAAGCTTGTGGGATATTTCGTGATAAGGCCATAATCATTGCCATTGTATGCTCTGCTGCAGAATTTGTATTACCATTTGGAGCATTAACGACAATAACTCCATTCTCTGTAGCAGCGTCTAGATCTATATTATCGACACCAACACCAGCGCGACCTATAATTTTTAAATTACTCGCTTGTTCAATTAAGGAACGGGTAATTTGCGTCTGGCTTCGAACTAATATGGCATCAAAAGCATCAATTTGGTCTAATAATTCTTCTTCATTCCATCCCGGATTAATCACGAGTTCAATATTTTCAGCCTCTTGAAGTGGTTTGAGTCCATCTTCACTTAATGGGTCACTAATAAGTACTTGAAAAGCCATAATTTATCTTACCTCCTGCTGTATATAAATTTGCTGAGCTGCAGCTGTGCCTTGTCCTAATTCAATATTCTTTCCGATCAGTTGTAAACCAATTTCAATTAAACTGATTGTTTGCAAAGTATCTGCTGGGGAACAATATCCCATATGTCCTATCCGAAATATTTTTCCTTTTAGATGTTGCTGACCTCCTGCAAGTGATAGATTAAAATGTGATTTTAATGTTTGTCTGAGTTCTTCAGAATTAAAATCACTTGGTTGAACAGCAGTAACAGTCGGTGAAGCTGATTCGTCTGTGGTTAAAAGCGGAATATCTAATGCCTTAAAAGCCTCTCTCGTCATATCGCGTACAAGAAGATGTCGTCTAAACACATTACTTAATCCTTCTTGATCAATTAAGTTCAATACTTGATCCAAACCAAATAATAAAGACAAAGCAGGTGTAAATGGAGTAGAAGTATCCGCTAAGCTTTTTTTATAGGTTCGCATGTCAAGATAGAAACGCTGTTGTGGATTGTTCTCAATGACTTCCCAGGCACGTTCACTAGCACTGATAAACATTAGACCAGCTGGTAGCATAAATGCTTTTTGAGAACCAGTTACGAGGATATCTACTCCCCATTCATCCATTTTTGTTTCTACTCCAGCTACACATGAGACACCGTCTACAACCAATAAAGCATTAGATTTATGATGAATTACTTTCCCTAAAGCTTGAATAGGATTTAAAACTCCTGTAGAAGTTTCACAAAATGTTGCAAAAACTACACTAATTTCTGGATGATCTTGTAAATATGATTCTATGTAAGATGGATCAATTGGCTCTCCCCATGGTACATCAATTCGGTTTACATGTAAGTTATATGCGTTACAAATCTTTGTAAAGCGATCGCCAAATGCCCCAGTAACTATAACTAGTACATGGTCACCCGGTTTTGCAGCATTTGTAACTGCCATTTCCAGCCCTGCAGTACCACTGCCAGCAATTGGAATTACATCCTGTTTTGTGCCAAAAATTGGTTTTAATCTAGGTAATATACGTTGCAATAGTTCTTTTGTTTCCTTACCTCTGTGTCCAATCATCGTGCCATTCATAGCTTGTTGTACACTAGGTGGTATTGGACTTGGACCAGGTATACGAAGGAGGTGTTGGTCAGTAAGCATAATTATTACTCCTTTTTAATGCTGTAAATCAGCAAAGTATTTGATGTGTTGTTATCAATATAGCAATCTGAAAACCATTGTCAATATATTTCTGAAATTCAAAAACACAACGATAGTTTTAAGGTGCTTGATTATCAGAAAATAAATTAAAAAGACGAAATTCATTGAACTATAAAAATATTAGTCATATAATAGTCCGAAAAGAAGGGTGGAATATTTATGGGAAAAGATTTGCGGATAAAAAGTAAAGCATTTGACGGTACAATGCGAGCTCCAAATAGAGCGATGCTTCGTGCGGTCGGTGTAACAGATGAAGATTTTAAAAAGCCGATGATTGGTGTAGCGAGTACATGGGCAGAAGTAACCCCGTGTAACATACATTTAAATGATTTAGCTCTTCTTGCAAAAAAAGGAGTACGGCATTCTGATGCTGTTCCATTAATCTTTAATACGATAACAGTTTCAGATGGAATCTCCATGGGTACGCAAGGTATGAATTATTCTTTGCCAAGTAGAGATATCATTGCTGATTCTATCGAAACCGTTGTTGGAGCGGAAAATTTAGATGGATTAGTAGCAATTGGAGCATGCGACAAGAATATACCAGGGTGCTTAATTGCGATTGCTAATGCAGGGGTTCCGTCTGTATTCGTATACGGTGGCACCATTGCACCAGGAAATATTGATGGGAAAGATATAGATATTGTTTCTGTTTTTGAAGGTGTAGGACAACATAATGCAGGTACTATTGACGATGGTCAATTAAGAAGAGTAGAATGTCATGCTTGTCCAGGCGCAGGTGCATGTGGAGGAATGTATACTGCAAATACAATGGCATCTGCAGCGGAAGCTTTAGGAATCAGTTTACCTGGAAGCTCTTCTAACCCAGCTGAATCAGAAGAAAAGCGAGCCGATGTGGAGGCAGCTGGAGAAGCGATTAAGAATTTATTAGAAAAAGACATTTATCCAAAAGATATACTTACAAAAAAAGCTTTTGAAAATGCTATTACAGTCGTTATGGCATTGGGTGGTTCTACAAATGCGATTTTGCATTTACTTGCAGTTTCTCATGCAGCAGAAGTGGACTTAACGATTGATGATTTTAATCGTATTCAGAAAAAAGTTCCTCATTTAGCAGACTTAAAACCAAGCGGGCGTTTCGTTATGCAAGATCTTCATCGAGTTGGTGGGGTACAAGCAGTAATGAAATTGTTATATGAAAATGGTTACTTACATGGCGACTGTCTAACCGTAACAGGGAAGACTATCGCAGAAAATCTAGCAGAAGCTCCTAATCTTAAAGAAAACCAACAAGTGATTATGCCATTTGATAATCCAAAAAGAGAAGATGGTCCTCTGATTGTCTTAAAGGGAAATTTATCTCCAACGGGAGCAGTGGCGAAAGTATCTGGAGTTAAAGTGAAAAGACACACAGGTCCTGCGCGTGTTTTTAATACAGAAAAAGAGGCAACCCAAGCAATTTTGGATAACAAAATAAAAGAGGGAGATGTATTAGTTATTCGCTATGTTGGACCAAAAGGTGGTCCGGGAATGCCGGAGATGTTGTCTGTTTCTAGTATTCTTGTAGGTAAAGGAATGGGAGAATCGGTAGCTTTATTGACGGATGGTAGATTCTCTGGTGGTACACATGGACTTGTCGTGGGGCATATAAGTCCCGAAGCACAAGATGGTGGACCGATTGCATTCCTGCAAGAAGGGGATATGGTGACTATAGATTCTGATAAAAGAGAGATTTTCATGGACGTTTCAGCAGATGAAATTAAACTACGTCAAGGAAAATGGAAAGCCCCTGAACTACATAAGAAAGGGATTCTTGGAAAGTACGTGCATAATGTAACTTGCTCATCCAAAGGCGCGGTAACAGATTATTTACATCGAGACTAAACCAAAAGCTGTCAGTGAGGTCAAATCAGACTTCATTGGTAGCTTTTTTCTTTTGATTATTCAATATACTGATTGTTAAGTGCTGATTTGATTTTCATTACAGACGGACGCTTTCCGCAGCTACGGCTTCAGCTAACTTGAAAAGAAAAACACTTTTCAAGTGGATCTTCAGCTCGTACTATTCCTGCTGGAGTCGCCGTCTTCCATTACAATCAAAGCAATTATTTTTTATAACCCGAACATTAATTTTCAAATTGACAAATAAATTGTTTCTTTAATAATTGACATTCCACATTGAGTAATTTTTCTATCAAGAATGCAATTTTTTTCGTCCCTAATACCTAGAATCACTTATATGTAAGGTTTTCTGACATATATTCCATCTAACAAAGTCAGTTCTTTTTCACTTTATTACATAAATGTAATAAAAAACTCTATACCTAATCACGTTAATGATGTAAACGCATTCATAAAATCTGACAATCCGGAATAATTAAAAAACTTTCGAAAACCTATTGACGACATAAAAAAAACCAGATATGATTAACCGCAATATAACAATTAACTAACAAGAATAATTATTCTGACATCTGCATAATGTGAATTTAATATCGTTAATTCGTTGACGGGAATAAAGGATCAAAAGAGTTGCATTCACAGAGAGCTGGGGTTGCTGGAAGCCCAGAAATGTGCTTTGATCTGACATCGTCCCTGAGTGCCATATGGAACAGATTTTTCATGTTTAGCTGCTTCTTACAATAGCTAGACTTGAATAGTTTTTATCTAAGTAGATGTGGCCGGGTGCACATAAACGTGTACCTGTTATCCAACAGCTGATATGCAGCTGATGAGACAGGATTCGTGAGGATTCTGTGAAACTGGGTGGTACCGTGAAAAGAAGACTCTTTTCATCCCATGCATGATAGAGAACATGTATGTGGGTGAGAAGGGTCTTTTTGTTAGCAGATAAATTAACTGAAGGAGGGTACTGTTGTGAAAGTAGATGCAAACCAGCAGGTAGAGGTTAAAAGTAATTTAGTGACGGGTGCTGATTTGTTTGTGCAAGCATTGGAAAGAGCAAATGTCGAAGTAGTTTTTGGTTATCCTGGAGGTGCTGTATTACCGATTTACGATGCGTTACATCGAAATCAAACATCTTTTGAGCATGTGCTTTCGCGACATGAGCAAGGATCTATTCATGCAGCAGAAGGTTATGCGAGGGTCTCTGGCAAACCCGGAGTTGTGATAGCTACTTCAGGACCAGGGGCGACAAATTTAATTACTGGGATAACGGATGCGATGATGGACTCTATTCCTCTTGTCATATTTACTGGTCAAGTTGCAAAAGGAGTTATTGGAACAGATGCGTTTCAAGAAGCAGATGTAATGGGAATCACCACACCTATTACCAAGTATAACTACCAAGTGAGTGAAATAGCTGACCTGCCTCGTATTGTAAATGAAGCATTTCATATTGCGACAACAGGTAGACCAGGACCAGTCGTTGTTGATATTCCTAAGAATATTTCTTCAACAGTGACAGTGAATGATTATGAAGCGGATTTTCATTTACCTGGTTATCAGCCAACAATCACACCGAATCCTTTACAAATTACAAAAGTAAATGAAGCATTAAAACGAGCGGAGAAGCCGGTACTATTAGCTGGAGCGGGGATTCTTATCTCCGATGCCTCCAATGAATTAAAACAATTTGCTGATCACTATCAACTGCCGGTAGTTACAACCTTACTTGGGTTAGGAAGCTATCCTGGAAAGGAATCATTATCTCTAGGAATGGCTGGGATGCATGGAACATATGCAGCGAATATGGCGATATATGAATGTGATTTGTTAATAAATATTGGAGCACGATTTGATGACCGACTGACAGGAAATATTAAACATTTTGCACCAAATGCGAAAATCGTGCACATTGATATCGATCCTGCAGAAATTGGTAAAAATATCAAGACGAATATTCCGGTAGTTGCTGATGCAAAACGAGCGTTAACAGCTCTTTTAAAAAATAAAACAGAAAAATGCAATCATCAAAATTGGCTGCATCAATTGAAACATAATCAGTTGGATTTCCCGTTATGGTACGATCGTTCGGATGAATTAATCTCTCCCCAATGGTTAATGGAGCAAATATATGAATTATCCAATGGAGAAGCTGTTGTAACAACAGATGTAGGTCAGCATCAGATGTGGGCGGCACAATATTATTCATTTAAGGATCCCCATAATTGGGTGACATCTGGTGGGTTAGGGACGATGGGATTTGGTTTTCCTGCAGCAATTGGAGCTCAAATTGCTAAACCAAACAGTTTAGTATTAGCAGTAGTTGGAGATGGTGGTTTTCAAATGACTTTACAAGAATTGTCCATTTTGAAATCGCAGAATCTCCCAGTAAAAGTAATAATTTTAAACAATGAAGCACTTGGGATGGTTCGTCAATGGCAGGAAAGTTTTTACGAAGAAAGATATTCACACTCTTTGTTTTCAGAAAACCCAGACTTTGTGAAATTAGCAGAAAGTTATGGCGTGAGAGGGATGAGGGTAGAAAAGGAAGCGGATGTACCCGATATCTTATCTGAAGTATTTGCGTATGATGGCCCAGTAGTTATTGATTGCAGAGTGGTTCAAAAAACATCAGTTTATCCAATGATTGCTCCAGGTACAGGAATCCAAGAAATGATTGGGGTGAGAAGATGAAGAGAATTATCATCGCTACTGTACAGGATAGAGGAGGAGTGCTGAATCGCATTACAGGGATGCTTCATAAAAGGCAATTCAATATTGAAAGTATTTCTGTAGGAGCATCAGAAACAGAAGGTATATCCAAAATGACATTCGTTGTTGAAATTAATGACAAACAAAAACTAGAACAACTAACTAAACAATTAAATAAACAAATCGACGTATTAAAAGTGATGGATGTAACTGATAAAGCCTTAGTTGCAAGAGAGTTAGCTCTTATAAAAGTGGTTGGAACCAATCAAACAAGAGCTGAAATCCAAAGTATTATTACACCATTTCGAGCAGCGGTGATTGATGTAAGTAAAGATAGCCTAATTATTCAAGTAACAGGTAAACCAGATAAGGTGGATGCTTTAATTGCTCTGTTAAGACCATATGGAATTAAGGAACTTACAAAAACAGGCTTAACTGCTTTCTTGAGAGGGCAGCAGCCGGAACAATCGATCAGTGATTTCAATCTAGTGGCAAAAGGTTAATTACTTTTGAACACAAATTAAAAATAATGATAAATGGAGAGGGAGATTAAAATGGCAAAAGTATTATATGAAAAAGACATTCAGGATGCAGTATTAAAAAATAAAAAGATTGCAGTAATTGGTTATGGATCACAAGGGCATGCACATGCGATGAATTTAAGGGATTCTGGATATGATGTAGTCGTAGGATTACGTCAAGGAAAGTCACAGCAAAAAGCGGAAGAAGATGGATTTAATGTGTTGTCTGTAGCAGAGGCAAGTAATCAGGCAGATGTCGTAATGGTACTACTCCCGGATGAAATGCAGCCAAAAGTGTATGAGGAGAGTATTAAAGATAATCTTGAGCAAGGGAACGCACTTGTATTTGCACATGGCTTTAATATTCACTTCACACAAATTGTACCTCCAGCGAATGTGGATGTATTCTTAGTTGCTCCAAAAGGACCTGGACATTTAGTTCGCCGCACGTTTGAAGAGGGAGCTGGAGTACCTGCACTATATGGAGTACACCAAGATTATACTGGTGAAGCAACAGCCGTAGCACTTGCTTATTCAAAAGGAATTGGTGCTGCAAGAGCAGGAGTACTCGAAACAAGTTTCCAAGAAGAAACGGAGACAGATTTATTCGGGGAGCAAGCAGTATTATGCGGAGGAGTTACTAGTCTAATCAAAGCAGGATTTGAAACATTAACGGATGCTGGATATCAACCAGAAGTAGCATACTTTGAATGTCTTCATGAGATGAAATTAATTGTTGATCTTCTTTATGAAGGTGGATTAGAAAATATGCGTTATTCTATTTCGGATACAGCACAATGGGGAGATTTTGTATCGGGACAGCGTGTGGTAGACGATCAAACAAAAGAACGTATGAAATCTATTCTTGATGATATTCAAACTGGATCATTTGCTAAAGGATGGATTTTAGAAAACCAGGCTGGCAGACCACAATTTAATGCGATTAATCGCAGAGAAAATAGTCATCCAATTGAAACTGTGGGAAGGGAGTTACGTGAGTTGATGCCATTTGTTAAACAGCCAATTAATGCTAAGAAAAAGGATGTGAACGTTCATGTCCCGAATTAAGATTTTTGACACAACATTACGAGATGGAGAGCAGTCTCCAGGAGTTAACTTGAATAAAGCGGAAAAACTTGAGATAGCAAAGCAACTTGAAAAATATGGTGTGGATCGGATGGAGGCAGGGTTTCCTGCTTCCTCTAAAGGGGATTTTGAATCGGTAAAACAAATTGCTTCAACGATCAAGAATTCATCAATCATTGCGCTTGCTCGTGCGGTAAAATCTGATATCGATACCGCATATGAAGCGTTAAAAGGAGCAGAGAAACCTGCGATTCATATTTTCCTGGCAACATCTCCGATTCATATGACTTATAAATTGAAGAAATCACCAGAACAAGTGATTGAAACAGCGGTTAACATGGTCGCTTATGCAAAAGAACGATTTGATGAAATTGAATGGTCTGCTGAGGATGCAACTCGTTCGGATTGGAATTTCTTAGCTCAAATTATTGAAAAAGTTATTGAAGCTGGAGCAACCGTGATTAATCTGCCGGATACGGTGGGTTATACAACTCCTGAAGAATATGGGAAATTATTTCGATTTATAAAAGAAACAGTTTCAAACATTGATCAAGTTGCTTTGTCTTGTCATTGCCACAACGATCTTGGGATGGCAGTAGCGAATTCAATAGCGGCTGTGGAAAATGGGGCTACACAAGTAGAGGGAACGATCAATGGTATTGGTGAGCGAGCAGGAAATGCAGCGTTAGAAGAGGTGGTTGTTGCGTTAAAAATTCGTTCCGATTATTATCCATTTGAAACAGGATTAAATCTGAAAGAGACGAAACGGACGAGTGATTTGGTAGCAAAACTAACTGGTATGTATGTGCAAGCAAATAAGGCGGTAATTGGAAGAAATGCCTTTTCTCATGAATCCGGTATTCACCAAGATGGTGTATTAAAAAATACGGAGACATATGAGATTATTACTCCAGAAATGGTAGGAGTGTCCTCCAATACGCTATTTCTTGGAAAACATTCTGGAAGGCATGCGTTTAAAGATAAATTAAAAGAGTTCGGTGTTGAACTATCAGAAAAAGAGCTCAAAACGGCATTTGACCAATTTAAATTATTAACAGATCAAAAGAAAGAAGTAACAGATGATGATTTATATACCATTTTGATGGATATTAAAACAGATTCAACTGTAGTTGATAAATACAAGTTAATACAATTTGGAGTATCTTATGATACAGCGGATACTCCAAAAGCAAATGTCATCTTAGAATCTCCCAATGGGTCACTAATTGAAGCAACACAACAAGGAAATGGTAGTGTGGAGGCATTATATAAAACGATAAATTACTTGATTGCAGAAAATATCACATTGGTAGATTATCAGATTAATTCAGTTGGTGGTGGTAAAGACGCCCTGGCAGAATCCCATGTTCAAATTATAATTAATGGCGAAACAATTAATGGAAGAGGATCTGCTCAGGATGTATTGCAAGCATCAGCAGTAGCATTTATACAGGCAGTAAATCGGTATTACGTTCAAAAGAAAGCAAATCTAACTCGACTTGTCTATGAGTCATAAAAGGAGGAAAAAGAAATGGAGAAACATATCATTTTGCTTCCTGGTGATGGAATAGGTAGAGAGATTATTGATTCTGCTAAACAAGTATTAACAGCGATAGCAAGCGAATATAACCACCGATTTACATTTGAAGAACATGCGATTGGTGGAAATGCCATAGATGATTATAATACACCATTGCCCGATAAAACAGTAGATGCCTGTTCAAAAGCAGACGCAATTTTAATGGGAGCTGTTGGTGGTCCTAAATGGGACGCCAACCCATCTCATTTACGACCAGAAAAAGGATTATTAGGGATTCGAAAACAACTTGAACTTTTTGCCAATTTACGACCAGTTAAAACAATTTCTTCCTTATTATATGCATCACCATTAAAAGAAGAAATTGTAAATCAGGCAGATATGTTAATCATTCGAGAGCTAACTGGAGGAATTTATTTTGGCACACCTAGTGAACGGACCCCTAATGGTGTAGTCGATACGCTTCGTTACACGCGAGAAGAAATAGAACGAATTGTCGAGCGTGGATTTGAAGCTGCAAGAATTCGAAGAAAACATCTTACATCCGTTGATAAGGCAAATGTTTTAGAGTCTAGCAAGCTATGGAGAGAAATCGTTGAGGAAAAGTCTAAACAATATCCTGATGTATCAGTAACCCATCTTCTTGTTGATGCAGCTGCAATGAAGCTTGTCACACAGCCAAGTTTCTTTGATGTAATCGTAACGGAGAATTTGTTCGGAGATATATTGAGTGATGAAGCGTCAGTGCTTACTGGATCTTTAGGAATGCTTCCATCAGCGAGTTTACGTTCTGATGGACTTGGTTTATATGAGCCTGTTCACGGTTCAGCTCCTGATATTGCGGGAAAAGGAATTGCTAATCCATTAGCGATGATCTTATCTGCTGCATTAATGCTAGAGCATTCTTTTGGTTTAGTAGATGAAGCTAAAGAAATAGAGCGAGCGGTAAATGATTGTTTATTACAAGGTTTTCATACAGCGGATATCCATATACCAGGCGGAGTTCAAGTTGGTACAAAGCAAATGACAGAAGCAGTTTTAGAAAATGTAACAACAAAAAGTATTTCAGATTCTATATGTAAATCGTATGTATAGGATGGAGGTGTAAGACGTGCAAAAACCACAAACTATTTTCGAAAAGATATGGCAAAATCATATTGTTCATGAGGAAGAAGGGAAACCAAGTCTTCTTTATATTGATCAACATTTAGTTCATGAAGTAACTTCTCCGCAAGCTTTTGAGGGACTTCGTTTAAATAATCGTAAGGTTCGTCGACCTGACTTAACCTTTGCAACTATGGACCATAATGTTCCAACTGTGAATAGGGAATCATTTAAAGATGAAATATCCAAAAAGCAAATGGAAGCACTGAAGAAAAATTGTGAAGAATTTGGAATAAAACTTGCTGATATGTACCATCCAGATCAAGGAATTGTACACGTCATTGGGCCACAGCTTGGTTTAACGCAACCAGGAAAAACAATTGTTTGCGGAGACAGTCATACTTCAACACATGGAGCATTTGGTGCTTTGGCATTTGGGATAGGTACAAGTGAAGTAGAACATGTTTTAGCCACACAAACCATTTGGCAAGACAAACCAAAAACATTAAATGTCAAAGTTATAGGTGAACTAGGAATAGGGGTAACTGCAAAAGATTTAATTTTAGCGATTATTGCAAAGTTTGGTGTTCAATTTGGTACTGGTTATGTAATAGAATATACAGGTGAGCTTATTCGTAAAATGTCTATGGAAGAAAGAATGACAATCTGTAATATGTCTATTGAAGCAGGTGCTAGAGCGGGCTTAATTAGTCCAGATCAAACTACTGTAGATTACCTACGAGGACGTGAAATGGTTCCAGATGGAGACGCATATGATAAATTAGCAGCTGAATGGTTACAATTAGCTACGGATGAAGATGCTGTCTACGATCACACGGTTATTATTCATGCAAATGAAATTGAACCCCAGGTTACATGGGGGACAAATCCGGGTATGTGTGTACCTATAAGCTCGACTACACCATCTATTGAAAAAGCAACGTACCCAGACGAAGTAGAACGTGCACTTGAATATATGGGATTAAAAGAAAATCAATTAATGACTTCTATTGAAGTAGACCATGTATTTATTGGTTCATGTACGAACTCAAGACTAAGTGATTTGAAAAAAGCCGCAGCGATTGTGAAAGGAAAAAAGGTGAAATCTGGTATTCGTGCGATGGTAGTGCCTGGATCTTTTCTTGTGAAACAAAAAGCCGAAGAAATTGGGTTAGATCAAATTTTTATGGACGCTGGTTTTGAATGGAGAAATTCCGGATGTAGTATGTGTCTAGGGATGAATGATGATATAGTGCCAGCTGGAGGTAGATGTGCTTCCACTTCCAACCGAAATTTTGAAGGAAGACAAGGAAACGGGGCTAGAACACATCTCGTGAGTCCAGAAATGGCTGCAGCAGCAGCAATAGAAGGGCACTTTGTTGATGTGAGAACCTATGCAAGCGTCCCGAGTTAGGAGGAGATCTTAAATGGATCCATTGGAATTTCATCGTGGAAAGGTTTGTCCATTAAATAGAGCTAATGTAGACACGGATCAAATCATTCCAAAACAATTTCTAAAACGAATTGAACGAACTGGTTTTGGGCAGTTTCTATTTTTTCATTGGAGGTTCAATGATGATGGAACAGAGCGAAGTGATTTTGTCTTAAATGATCCTAACTATCAAGATGCTACTATTTTAGTTGCTGGCGATAATTTTGGGTGTGGGTCGAGTCGTGAACATGCCCCGTGGGCACTTGCCGATTATGGGTTTAAAGTCATTATTGCTCCAGACTTTGCGGATATTTTTTATAATAATGCGTTAAAAAATGGCATATTAGTTATTAAGATGGATGAGCAGCAAGTGAAGTCATGGATGCATAAGGCAGAAGATGGGTTAACATTAGATGTTGATTTAAAACAACAAACTATCCAAGCCTCTGATGGAACGACAACTTCATTTGAAATTACACCATACCAACGTGAGAAATTAATCAATGGTTGGGATGATATTGCCTTAACTTTATTAAAAGAAGAAAAGATTGCAGCTTATGAATCTGCAAAATAAGGTATATTCCGCTGAATGAGATTTTATTTTATCGTTACAGAATAGAAGGAGAGTGAGTTGTGTTGGGGATCGCTTAACTGGTGAAAAAGTATACCAAGCTATGAAAAAATTAACACCGATTGTTCATCGTACACCATTAGTAACATCACATACAACGGATGATATTGTTGGAAAACATGTTTACTGTAAAATGGAAAACCAACAAAAAACTGGGGCATTTAAATTTCGAGGAGCAAGTTATAAATTAATGCAACTTTCAAAAGAAGAACTACAACACGGCGTAATTACAGCTTCAGCTGGAAATCATGCGCAAGGTGTAGCTCATGCCGCAGCAAAATTAGGTATTAAGGCAACGATCTTTATGTCTGAAGGAACGCCTTTAGCGAAAATTAATGCGACAAGAAATTATGGAGCAACAGTAAACCTTGTTGGTGAAAGCTTTCAGGAAGCTTATGAAGCTTCACTTCAACATCAAAAAGTAACTGGTGCTACTTATATCCACCCTTTTGATGATTATGATATTATGGCTGGTCAAGGAACAATTGCAATGGAATTACTTCGCCAAGAGGACCGTATTGATACAATTATTGCGCCAATTGGTGGTGGAGGATTAATAAGTGGCATTGCAGTTGCTGCTAAACATGTGAATAGGAATATCAAAATAATCGGCGTACAGGCTGAAGGTGCTGCTGCAATACATCGAAGTTATCATTCGAGCAAAGTACATTCTTTATCAAATGTTTCGACAATAGCAGAAGGAATAGCAGTAAAACATCCAGGTGAATTGACATTGCCACTTATTCGATCCTATGTTGATGATATTGTTACAGTAAATGATGAACAAATCGCTTCAGCGATCATTTACATGTTGGAAAGAAATAAGACGTTAATGGAAGGTGCTGGTGCTGCAGCTTTAGCTGCATTATTTGCACATAATGACATCATCTCATCCAGACATTGTGGTGTTATAGTTAGTGGAGGAAACTTGGACATCAGTAATATGCAAAAAATACAACATCTATCCAGTCATATCAATAATAATCGTGAAAAAGCTTATGTTGCTCTGTAAAAGAAAAAGTCTTTTGGCCTAGGAAGAAGGGTTAAAGGACTTTTTCTGTGTATAAGAAAATAAGTTTAAAAGTGAGATTCAGTTAAGACGAATTTTGTAACATTTTAGGTTAATCAAACCCATAAAACGACACTTTTCTGTCGTAAAAAAATTATAAATTTCCACCATAAAGAAATTGTGAAGCAGCTTGGTATTAAAGCATTTTAGAAGGTGAAACGAAGTTTTTTGTAAATTACTAATGTTAATTTTTATCAAAACTTATTGCTTTTCTAAAAATTATGAACTATAATTTTTTAATATATTAAGATTTGTTTACGATTATATTTCTAGTTGAATAAATCGTCTCAAGTAAATCTACGTTATACAGTTAAAGTATTTATCTTAACAAATTTATATTTACATTTAATTATTAGAAAAATCACAACAATAAAAAATCAAAGGGTAGTAGGTTATATCGTAAGTTCTTATAAAAATAGAGCATGCGTTTAAGTTAGGTATTATCCTGATGAAATTTGTAACCGTCCAATAGATTCTAGACATATATAATATAAATTAATTTCATTAGGGGGAGATTAAGATTGAGTAAAGAACTGTTAAAGATTGAAAACTTAAAAACATCTTTTCGTATTGAAAGTGAATACTATGCAGCGGTAGATGATGTTAGTCTAACCTTGCATAAAAATGAGGTATTAGGAATTGTTGGTGAATCTGGTTCTGGTAAAAGCGCACTGGCATTTTCTATTATGCGATTACATAATCGAGCAAAAATTGAAGGGAAAGTTCTTTTAAATAATAAAGATATCGTTAACATGTCTAAGTCTAATTTGGATCAAATGCGTGGAGACGAAATGGCGATGATTTTCCAAGATCCACTTACTGCATTAAATCCACTGATGCCTATAGGAAAACAAATTGAAGAAGTACTTTTGCTACATAAAAAAATGGGACAAAATGAACGGAAAATTAAAGTGATAGAACTTCTTGAGATGGTTGGCATACCAAGGCCTAAAAATGTTTATGAGCAATTTCCTCATGAGTTATCTGGTGGGATGCGACAAAGAGTTATTATTGCAATTGCAATTGCAAATGAACCACAATTACTGATTGCGGATGAACCTACAACAGCGTTAGATGTAACCATTCAAGCTCAAATACTAGACTTGATTCGGGATTTAAAAGAAAAAATCCATGCGGGAATTATATTGATTACGCATGACTTAGGTGTAGTAGCTGAAATGGCTGACCGTGTGGCAGTTATGTATGCAGGTCAAATTGTTGAAATAGCGGAAGTGCACACGTTGTTTGAAAATCCATTACATCCTTACACAAAGTCTTTATTACACTCTGTACCCCAAGAAGGGGAAGATAAACTTCATGTTATACAAGGTATCGTGCCGAATTTAAAAAATTTACCAAGAAAAGGTTGTCGTTTTGCTGCTCGAATTCCATGGATTGATGAATCTGCACATGAGGAGAATCCGGATCTACATGAAGTAGAGCCAGGTCACTTTGTTAGATGTACTTGCTACGAGAATTTTTACTTCCCAGAGGAAGTCAAGGAGGAACAATCCAATGGCATTTCTTGAGGTCAAAGATCTAAAAGTCTATTTTCCTATTAAAGGTGGGATATTTAACCGCACAGTAGATCATATAAAAGCGGTTGATGGGGTCTCTTTTGAATTAGAAGAAGGAAAAACCTATGGACTAGTCGGTGAATCAGGATCAGGCAAATCTACTACAGGTAGAGCGATTATCGGGTTAGAGGAAGTTACCGGTGGACAAATTTTCTTTAATGGAAAAGATATTACAAGTCAAAAAAGTAAAGATAAAGCATTTAGGAAAGATGTACAAATGATTTTTCAGGATCCGTACTCATCTTTAAATCCTAGAAAACGGGTTATTGATATTATTGCTGAGCCAATTAGAAATTTTGAGAAACTAACAAAAAAAGAAGAAATAATGCGAGTACAAAGTTTATTGGAAATTGTAGGAATTAGCCCGGATAGTATTTATAAGTATCCTCATGAATTTTCTGGGGGGCAAAGACAACGGATTGGAGTTGCAAGAGCAATCGCTTTAAAACCAAAGTTAATCATAGCGGATGAACCTGTATCTGCTCTTGATGTGTCTGTACAAGCACAAGTATTAAACTTTTTGAAAGATATTCAAAGTGAACTCAACCTGACCTATTTGTTTATCAGTCATGATTTAGGGATTGTAAAACATATGTGTGATGATATCTCAATTATGTACAAAGGTAGGTATGTAGAGCAAGGGACTAGAAATGATATTTTTGAAAGTCCCCAGCATATTTATACTAAACGATTGATTGCAGCAATACCTGATATTAATCCAAGAAATCGAGAAGAGCAATTCAACTATCGTAATAAAATTTTAGACGAGTATAACAACGCATATAATGATTATTTTGATCAAGCGGGATTAGCGTTCAATTTACAGTCTATCTCTGAAAGTCATAAAGTTGCTCTGCCACAACAGAAAGGTTGATTCATCTATGTGGAAATTTACAGTTCGCCGTTTATTTATAACAATTCCTCAAATCATACTACTAAGTGTTTTAGTTTTCTTAATGGCTCAAATGATGCCTGGAGATGCTTTATCAGGCTTATTAGATCCAAATGTCGATCCAGCTACAATCGCTGAACAAAGAGAACGTTTAGGGTTAAATAATCCTTGGTATGTTCAATATAAAGATTGGATAGCTGGAATTATGCAGGGTGACTTTGGGCAATCTTTCCGATTTAAGATGCCAGTTACTGAATTAATTGGGCAACGAATGGAGAATACAATTATTCTTTCTGTCGTTACATTAATATTTACATATTTAATTGCATTACCATTGGGCATTATAAGTGGGCGTTACAATGATAGTTTATTAGATCAGGGTATATCCGGTTACACGTATGTAGGCTTTGCGACACCATTATTTATTTTTGCGCTCGTCATGTTATGGGTTTTTGGTTATTACTTAGGTTGGTTACCGACAAGCGGAAGTGTTCAACCTGGTCTAGAACCTGGATCATTCCAATACTATGTTAGTAAGTTCCATCATGCTTTCTTACCTGGTTTATCAATGGCTCTCATTCAAGTTGTATCCACTGTTCAATATTTGCGAAGTGAGATTATAGATACGAAGCAGAAAGATTTTATTATAACCGCAAGAGCAAAAGGAGCAACTGAAAGAAGAGTATATAACAAGCATATTTTCCGTAATTCATTATTACCGATCGCGGCATTCTTTGGATGGGAAATAACGTTATTAATTACTGGTACGGTCTTTGTGGAGAGAATTTTTAGTTATCCTGGAATGGGTGTACTATTCTTAGAATCAATTACACAACGTGATTTTAGTGTGGCCAATACAATTGTTTTACTCTTTGGAGTAGCTAATATCTTAGGTGCATTATTATCGGATATTATTTTAAGTATAGTCGATCCACGAATTCGTATTAAGTAAACTTGATCACACTGAGGTGAAAAAAGATGGAAATTCAGAATATGAAGGAGATCGAACAAACAAAAAGTCCTTCAACGATAAACATATTAATAAAAGAACTATATCGCGATAAATTAGCGCTTGTGTCTTTAATATTCTTTACGTTAGTAACATTATTTGTATTTGGACTATCTTTATTTCTTGATCAAAGTGAGATTGTTAAAGTTGATTTGTTTGCTATTCATGAGCCACCAAGTGATCAATTTATATTAGGTACCGATTATGGTGGGAGAGACGTGTTTGGACAATTAATTATTGGTACAAGAAACTCATTGGCAATTGGTTTTTTAGTAACACTTATTAGTGGTGTGTTTGGTATTACGTACGGTCTTGTATCTGGTTACTTCGGTGGTCATGTAGATAACATTATGATGCGTATTTTAGATTTCTTTAATGTACTACCATTCTTATTTATTATTATCGTATTTGTTGCGATTGTTCCAGATTATAATACCATCACATTTTCATTAATCATGGCAGCATTTTCGTGGATGGGCATTGCAAGGCTGATACGGTCGAAGGCTTTACAAGAAAAAGAATTAGATTATGCTCAAGCTTCAAAGACGTTAGCAACATCGAATCTTAATATCATATTCAAGCAAGTATTGCCTAATATAGCTTCTTTGATTATTGTTACAATGACGTTAAATCTAGCATCTAACATAGGTCTGGAATCCGGTCTATCCTTTTTAGGCTTTGGATTTCCTGAAAGTACACCTAGTTTAGGTACTTTACTAAGTTATGCTACAAATCCACAAACACTTGAATTTAGATGGTGGATTTGGGTTCCGCCAGCAGTATTAATTTTTCTATTAATGCTTTCTGTAAGAAATGTGGGTGAAGCATTAAAAAGAGCTGCTGATGCTCGGCAACGACGAGGGTAGATAATTTTGTTACTTACATCAATCATTTATTAGATTGATGTTTAGTATATAAGTCGGAAAATTTAAAATCCGACGCGGTAAGGGATAAAAAAAGGGAGGTTATGAGGATGAAGAAAGTAAATTTAAGTAAGCTATTGCTCGCTATCATGTTAATGCTTCTTTTGGTATTAGCTGCTTGTAATAGTGGAGGTTCTGATGAAGGATCAGAAGGAAGTGACTCTGGAGAAGGTACAGAAGAAGGATCTGAAGGTGAAGATGAGAGTGGTGCTGAAGATGGCATTTATTCCATTGAAGACTTCTCTGCAGCTAAAACAGATGAAGGAGAAGCAATGGATGGTGGTTCTTTAACATATGGTTTAGTAACAGATACTGTATTTGAAGGTACATTAAGCTGGAACCTATACTCGGGTGCTCCTGACGCAGAAATCCTTCAAATATTTGACGAATCTTTATTAAGTATTGATGAGAATTATAGTTATACTCAAGATGGAGCGGCAACATTTGAAACCAGTAATGAAAATAAAACATTTACTTTCACGATTGGTGATAACGTAAATTGGCATGATGGTGAGCCGGTAACAGCAGAGGATTGGGCATACTCTTATGAAATAATCGGGCACCCTGATTATACAGGTATTCGCTATGATTCAAGCTTCCAAAATATTGAAGGTATGCAAGAATATCATGCTGGTGAGTCAGATACAATTTCAGGAATTGAAGTAATCGATGAGAAAACATTAGAAATCAATTATAAAGTAGCTTCTCCATCATTATTAGCTGGTGGTATTTGGGCATATGCTACTCCAAAGCATATCTTTGAAGACATTCCAGTGGCAGAGATGGAAGAAGCTGACGCAGTACGCAAAAACCCAATTGGAATGGGACCATTTAAAGTAGAGTCTATTGTACCTGGTGAGTCTGTATCATACACAGCTAACGAAGATTATTGGCAAGGTGCACCAAAACTTGATGAATTAACGTTAAAAGTAGTAGCACCTACAACAGTTGCTCAAGCTTTAGAGACTGGTGAAGTAGATATAGTGGATTCGTTCCCGACTGATCAATATCCAGATGTTGCTGAGACAATGACAAATGTGGAATTTTTAGGAAAAATTGATAATGCATATACTTATATTGGATTTAAATTAGGAAAATGGGATGCAGATGCAGGGAAAGTTCAAATGGATCCTGATGCAAAAATGGCAGATGTAGAATTGCGCAGAGCAATGTGGCATGCAGTTGATAACGATGCAGTTGGGGAGCGTTTCTATAATGGCTTGCGCTGGAAAGCTACTACATTAATTGGTCCGGCATACCCAGACTATCATAATGCAGAAATCGAAGTACCGGCATACGATCCAGAACAGGCAAAACAAATTCTTGAAGATGCTGGTTATAAAGATACAAATGATGATGGTTTCCGTGAGACTCCTGATGGAGAAGAGTTAGTAATTAATTTTGCTTCTATGTCAGGTGGAGATACTGCTGAACCAATTGCAAACTACTATATCCAAGCTTGGGAACAAGTTGGTTTGAAAGTTCAATTATTAGAAGGTCGTTTACATGAATTTAATTCTTTCTATGATCGTGTAGAAGCAGATGATCCAGACATTGATATTTACCAAGGTGCATGGTCTACTGGGTCTGATGTTGATCCATCAGGATTATATGGAGCAGAAGCGCCATTTAACTACCCTCGTTATGAGAGCGAAGAAAGCACAGCTTTAATTACGGAAGGAAATTCACCTGAGTCAATAGACGTTGCACATCGCCAAGAAGTGTATAAAGAGTGGCAAGAATTAATGGTAAAAGACATTCCAGTATTTCCGACTGTTTATCGTGCTGTTCTTTCTCCCGCTAATGAGCGTGTAGTTGGATATTCGATAGCAACTGATTGGAATTATGCTTGGCATGAAGTTGGAGTAACAGAAGACACTCCACAAACTGTGGAATAATAATATAACGAAAAAACCCTACGTTGGTGGGGTTTTTTCGTTATATTGGATATAGATAAAAGACTAAACTAGTAGGTGAAAAAATGATTCGTATCAAACTTGCAAATGAAGACCATGTTCAAGGAATTATCTCAGTATGTAGAGCTGGATATCGTGACGTATCAAAAGGAATCTTGTCTGACGAACTTATCGAAGAAAAATGTGATGAATATTATAATGAAGAACGTATAAGCAAAGAAGTAACACAATTTAGTCATTCATGGGGGGGTTATTATGTTGCGCTTGAGGGTGATATCGTCGTTGGTGCAGGAGGTGGTGGCATGACGACAGACCAAACAGGCTGGCTATACGTTCTCTACTTGAATCCTGCTCGTAGAAATGAAGGGATTGGTACGAAGATACTTGAAGCGGTGACAGAGCAACAAAAACGATTAGGTGCCAAGGTGCAATATGTGACTGTCCAAAAAGGAAACATGAAAGGAATTCCGTTTTATGAAGCGCGTGACTTTGTTTTTCAAGAGGCACCGATTTATAGCTAACTTGAAAAGAAGAGCGTTTTTCAAGTGAATCTTCAAACTCTGTTATTCTGAGCAGGAGTTCTTTCATACCGAGCAAAGCCAAGTTATTATTATAATACGAACATTAATATATAAGCCCACTACAATGTTTATTTATTTACATTATACCTAGTACTTATGAAATTGGTTCATTTATTTACAAATTTAACTTCTTCACCTTTTAAGCTATAATGGTTACGTATACATAATGAGGAGGTAGCTATCGGTGAATGAGCAAGATAAATTAAAAAAAGCAGTTGGAGAAAAAGCAGCCACTATGGTGAAGGACGGAATGAAAGTAGGATTAGGATCAGGAACCACGGTATATTGGATGATACGTTCACTAGGCGAACGTATTCAGAAAGATGGATTGAAAATCGAAGGAATTCCATCTTCAAATCAAACAGCAATATGGGCGGAAGAAGCGGGTATTCCACTAACCGATTTCTCGCATGTGAAAGAATTAGACATAACAATCGATGGAGCAGATGAAGTAGATGCTAATAATCATTTGATTAAAGGAGGAGGAGCAGCGCTTTTTCGTGAAAAGGTAATAGCACAAGCGGCAAAAGAGTTTGTGATTATTGTTGATCAGTCAAAAATAGTGGATACATTAGGAGAATTTTCTCTTCCTGTTGAAGTTCTTCCATTTTCCTGGCACCGAACTGCAAATGAAATTTCTAAATTAGGTTGTGTTCCAACGCTTCGAGTTAATGAAGAGGAACCGTTAGTTACCGATAATGGAAATTATATTTTGGATTGTCCATTTAAAGTCATCCCGTTTCCTGATAAATTAAATAAAGAGATTAAATCGATCGTTGGAGTAATTGAAACGGGGTTATTTATTGATATGGTCACAACTGTAATTGTTGGAGAAAAAGATAATATTAATATAAAGTAATTTCTATATATTATTTGAATGGCGGGAAAAATCATTGGATTTTTCCTGTTTTTTTGTGTATAGACTCATAATTAAGTCAATTTCGAAACGATTATTTTAGTGATAGTTACATAATTTTGGATTAAAACATAACATGATTTTGATTAAAAAAAGACGAAGCCTCTTACTAGGAAGACGGAACTTGAAGCCTATTTAAAAAAGCGTTCTTCTTTTCCAAGTTAAGCTAAAACCGGTGCCTGCTAGAAAGTGCCGTCTGCAATGGAGATCAAACAACAGTGCATTCGGATTTTATACAAATTATCATATTATGAAATTTATTCCAAAGTAAGAATGGATTTCTAATCACTTCATGGGCACTTATGCATAAAATGTGTAGGAGGCCTTAGGTCCATTAGAAAGGGTGATTGGATTTGTGTGGAATTACAGGTTTTGTGAATTGGGGTAAAATAGCAGACAATCAGCGGTCTGTATTAGAAAAAATGACGGATACGTTATCACTACGCGGTCCAGATGATACACAACTTTGGACGAAGGGGCATACAGGTTTCGGCCATAAGCGTTTGTCGGTTGTAGACTTAGAGGGCGGAAAGCAACCAATGAGTAAGACAGTGGATGGGATAACATATACAATTTGTTATAACGGAGAACTATATAATACGGAAGATCTTCGTAAAGAGCTTCTGAAAAGAGGATATATATTTTCTACAACATCAGACACTGAAGTATTATTAACAAGTTATATAGAATGGAAAGAAGCATGTGTGGACCATTTTAATGGAATTTTTGCATTTGGAATTTGGGATGAGGAGAAAGAACAACTCTTTATGTCGCGTGATCGATTAGGGGTGAAACCTTTATTTTATTCCGAAAAGGGAAAAGGATTTATTTTTGGTTCGGAGTTAAAAGCAATTTTAGCTCATCCGGATATTTCTACAAAAGTAGACCGTACGGGACTGTCAGAAATATTTGGTCTGGGACCATCTCGTACACCTGGTCATGGACTATTTAAAGACATCGATGAACTAAGAGCAGCACATTCTTTAACTTTCTCAAAGCAGGGTCTAAAAGTATGGAGATATTGGAATATGGTAAGTGACCATCATACAGATACAGAAGAAGAAACTGCAGAAAAAGTGAGGGAGCTATTTGTAGATGCAGTACAACGGCAGCTTGTAGCGGATGTTCCAGTTTCTGCTTTTTTATCGGGAGGACTGGATTCAAGTGCGATAACTGCAATTGCAGCAAATTACTATAGAGAAAAAGGCTATGGACCATTAACGACATTTTCCATTGATTATCTTGGAAATGAACAGCACTTTCAACAAAGTAAATTTCAGCCTTCCAGTGATCGTGCTTGGATTGAAAAAATGGTAGAAGGTTTTTCCACAGATCATCATGATGAGATAATTGCGGGCCAAGAACTTGCAGTTTTACTTAAAGAGGCAGTGGAAGTTCGTGATCAGCCAGGGCAAGCAGATATTGATTCTTCGCTACTTTGGTTTTGTCGCCAAATTAAACAGCATACTACAGTAGCTTTATCTGGAGAATGTGCAGATGAGATATTTGGTGGGTATCCATGGTTCCATGATCCAACTGCAGTTGGTGATAATTTCCCTTGGATACGTTCCTTGGATTCTAGAATTGATTTATTGCATGGAGATTGGAAGAAAAAACTAGATTTAGAGAGTTATGTACAAGAACAATATCAATCTACAATAGCTGAAACACCTCGATTGGATGGAGAAAATAAAGTAGATGCAAGGCGTAGAGAGTTATTTTATTTAAATATGCAATGGTTTATGTCTCAGTTGTTAGATCGTAAGGACAGAATGAGTATGGGAGCGAGTTTGGAAGTACGTGTGCCATATGCAGACCATCGTCTAGTAGAATACGTTTGGAACGTTCCGTGGGATATCAAAATGATAAATGGTCATGAAAAAGGAATTTTACGTAAAGCGATGGAAGGTATTCTTCCAAACGAGGTGCTTTATCGAAAGAAGAGCCCTTATCCGCGAACTTTCCAACCAGAATATACAGAACAAGTAAGTCAATGGATGAATCGAATACTCGTTGATCCGAATGCGAGATTATTTGAATATATGAAAAAAGATAAAGTAGAAGCGATTGTAAAAAGTGAAGGGAAGGAATTTAAAGATCCTTGGTACGGACAATTAATGCGTGGCCCACAACTGATCGCGCATCTTTGTCAAATTGATCATTGGTTACGCCAGTATGAAGTAGAAGTAGTTGATTGATTTAGGGGTTTAAAACACCAACGATTGATTAATATAATTAGATTCTTGCAGGAGGAATATTTAGGTGAGCCTGCGGATTTACTAATTTACGGAGGTTCACCAGCCACCTGTTGGATATGCGAGTTTATACCTGCATCGCCTTTTCAAAGCCAATTGAAATTCTTTTTGAACGAATTTTTTAAGCTTTATTTGGACAAGAAGTATAGTATAATACTAGCTGAGGGAGGGATAAGATGAAATATTTTGTAGTGCTTTTACCAATGTTAGATGAAGAGAAAAGTAAACAATATCGTCAAGATCATCTTGATTTTATAGCAAAAAAAGACGCAGAAGGTCATGTTTTTGCTAAGGGAAGATTTGCTGATGGTTTTGGCGGTATGGTCATTTACATAGCGGAAGATTTAGCTAATGCTGAGTCAATAGCAAAAGAAGATCCGTATGTTGTTAAAGGAGCACGTACTTATGAGATTCATGAGTGGGAAATGACAACAAGAGCTATTTTACCAGAATAAAATATTATAAATTTGAGCCAATTACTTTATAAGTGATTGGCTCTATTTTTTTTGTGCGGATACATCTTAATTAAATTGAGGCATTGCTTTTCCTTTCTGTTATAAGTCAGAAGTTGGATTGATTTTTTTGAAAATTCCTTTTAAAATATATGTTATATTACCTAACATAGAAAGTAAATATAAATAACAGAATAAGGAAGCTAATTTATAATGGTAATTGGTTTGCATAGGGAGGGGCTTGAATGTCTAAGAAAATAAGTGCTACCGTAACAGAATATATTGTTCAGCAATTAAAAAATGAACGATATAAGATTGGTGATAAATTACCATCAGAGAGAGAATTTATGGAATTACTTCATGTTGGTCGTTCATCCATACGTGAATCTTTGAACACATTAGAAGATATGGGGGTTGTAGAAAAAAGAATGGGAATTGGCGTGTTTGTCAAACAATTGAGAGTGAACCAACTTGCTGATGCGTATGTAGTTGCTTCCTTATTAGATAATCATTGTTCAAGAGAACTACTGGATTTTCGTTTTATTTTAGAAGTGGAAATGGCTGGAAGAGCAGCTTGTTTTGCGAGTAAACAAGATCTCATACAAATGGAGGAAGCAATTTATTTACATCAAAAAGCAATCGATCAGAAGACATCATTTATCCAAGCGGATGAATTATTTCACCAAGCAATTATAGTAGCATCAAATAATCATGTTATTAAGCATGTTTATCAAAGTCTTCATGATTTAGTACAAGATACACTTTATCAGAAATGGGATACAGTAGATTCGGATAAGTGCTTTGAAGAACATGTGAAAATTTATGAAGCGATAAAAACACATCAAGAAACCAATGCGAAACAAATGATGATGGAACATTTACATGCGCATTGGGCTACTCCATCCAATTTCGAATCACTCCACTAATGACCCCGTGTGATGCAATAGAGACATTAAAATATTCATTTTTTCATTAATACTTTTTAAAGAATCAATAAGTACATTCCTTCACCATAATGAATTTCAACTGGTTGCACAAACTATAGGTAACTGATATAGAGCAAATATGGTATTCTTTACTTATAAGTAATTATTTGAACTAAGAAGGAAATGGCGTAATGAAAAAACATTGGCATATTTTTATTGCATTTTTTCGAGTAGGGATGCTTGGATTTGGGGGAGGTCCAGCCTCTATACCATTAATTCAAAAAGAGGTAGTCCAGAAATATCATTGGATGGATGATGAAGAGTTTAGTGATATATTAGCGATTGCAAATACATTACCAGGCCCTGTTGCAACCAAACTTGCAGGATATATCGGTTATCGAGTCTCTGGTTGGATAGGTATGCTTAATTCTTTGATTGCTTCTGTTATACCTACAGTAATTTTACTCATTATTTTATTACGTACCCTTTCGGGAATTAGTGAATTTGATTGGGTGAAAGGGATGACAGCAGCAGTTATAGCAGTTGTAGGTATGATGATGGCTGTTTTGACATGGCAATTTATACAAAAAGCAGGAAAAGGTTTAGGCTGGATTATAACAATAATAATGATTATTATTATGTTTATATTGCTTCAGGTTATCCATATACATCCGGGAATTGTCATTGCAGTGCTACTTATTTTAGCACTCGCACTACCTGTGAAAAAGCAAGGAAAAGAAGGTGATCCCTCTTGATATATTGGGAAATTTTTGTAGCTTTCTTTGTTCCTGGGATACTCGGATACGGTGGAGGACCAGCATCTATTCCGCTTGTGGAAAATGAGGTAGTACGAAATTTTGAATGGATGACTACACAAGAATTTGGTGAACTACTTGCATTTGCTAATTCTTTACCAGGTCCGATTGCTACAAAATTAGCAGGATATATTGGATTTGAAGTAGGTGGTTATTTAGGTGCTGGAATTGGGCTATTTGCTAGCTTGGCTCCTTCATTAATATTGATGATTTTACTTGGAGGAATTTTAATAAAATATAAGAAATCTCCACGTGTTAAAAGACTTACTCTATTTGTACAACCTGTAATTGCAATATTGTTAGGTGTATTAGCTTGGAATTTTTGGAATGAAGCGTACATAGGAATTGGGTTTTGGCAAACAGCAATTATTGTAGTTATAAGTTATTATTTAATTGAGAGAAAAAATGTTCATCCAGCATTTATTATTGCAGGAGCGTTATTATATGGCGGTTTTTTCCTGTAAATCCGTTTTTGGAAAAGTTGTAATCTAGATTGCTTTTCAAAAAAAGAATAGTAATTATGACAGTGGACCAAATTATGTATTCAAAATATAAATCCGAATGAATTGGGTTTAAAAAGCTTCCAAAATATACTACGTTTATTCAACAGTAATATACAATTGGTGATCTTTAGTTAAGGTCACCTAGGTCGCCATTTCACAATACAAAACTCATTTTACAAGTAAATGAAATATGACTCTCATTAAAACTAATTATGATGTTTTCCTGGGTGTTTACTTGTGATCCTACACATAACGATCAGTAATACCTATTCTAAATTTCCTAGACAATAATCTTTGCGAAATAAGTTATTTTGGGATTAAATGTCTGTTACTATCTTACAATCAGTGGAGGGAAAAACGAAATATTCAATGATTGTAAGCTTTTTTCTCAAAACCACAAAAGCATAAAAAAGCTAAAAAAGTAGCTAAATCCGCATAAAACTTACGCTCATACCTACAACAACTCCCCACTGTCATTAAACCTTCCCTGAATCATATTTCACAAGAATATACACTCTGAATCATTGGAATATACAGCGGTTACTATTCAATCAGCTCATTATGGTCCAGATTAAAGATTGTGATGATATTTACATGTAAGGGCGACATTTTGTCCAAATTTATAAGATGTTAACAACGTTTTTTCAATCGTAACTGGGAACAGAAAGTTATTTACTATAAGCACAAATTTATATTTGGCAACAATTAATTGCCAAATTCACATTAAGATAGTGTTGTAAGCGGATTCCTGAATACCATAAAATAAAGGTAGATACAATAAATATAGAAAAAAGGGGAGTTTGTTATGTCTGAAAAACAATCTGGCTTTCGTGCAAAAGTACAGAAATTTGGTAGTTATCTAAGTGGAATGATTATGCCAAACATCGGTGCTTTTATCGCATGGGGAATAATTACAGCTTTATTTATACCAGACGGTTGGTGGCCGAATGAAGACTTGGCAGGATTAGTAGATCCAATGATCCTATATCTATTGCCATTATTAATTGGTTTTACTGGTGGACGTATGGTTTACGATATTCGTGGAGGAGTCGTAGGTGCGACTGCAACAATGGGAGTAATCGTTGGAGCAGATGCACCAATGTTTTTAGGAGCAATGTTAATGGGTCCATTAGCTGCTTACTTGATGAAGAAATTTGACGGTGTGTTCCAACACAGAATTCGTCAAGGTTTTGAAATGTTATATAATAACTTTTCAGCAGGTATACTAGCGGCAATCATGGCGATTATTGCACTAAAAGCAATTGGTCCAATTGTATCAGGATTAAACACCGCACTTGCTGCTGGAGTAGAAGTAATTGTTAATGCGGGATTATTGCCATTGGCAAATATCATTATTGAACCAGCAAAAATCTTATTTCTTAATAATGCAATTAACCATGGGATATTAACTCCATTAGGTGCTGATCAGGCTTCAGAGATTGGAAAATCAATTTTATTCCTTATGGAAGCAAACCCTGGTCCTGGACTTGGAATTTTACTAGCGTTTGCTATTTTTGGTAAAGGGGTTTCCAAAGCATCTGCACCAGGTGCTGCAATAATTCAATTTTTAGGTGGTATTCATGAGATTTATTTCCCGTATGTTCTTATGAAACCAATGCTTATCTTAGCTGCAATTGGGGGTGGAGTCACAGGAGTATTCACACTACAATTATTTGATGCAGGGTTACGTGCGGCAGCATCTCCAGGTAGTATTTTTGCAGTATTAGCTATGACAGCTTCTGATAGTTATATTGGAGTTATTTTAAGTGTTATTTTAGCAACTGCTGTTTCCTTTATTATTGCTGCAGTTATCTTGAAATCATCGAAGTCGGATGACGAAGGGGATTTAAGTGCTTCTACAGAAAAAATGGAAGCAATGAAAGGAAAAGAAAGTAGTGTAGCAGATACATTGAAAGGGAATCAGAATAATGAGAATACTTCTGAAGTAAATGGCGAAGATGCTGTACCAGAAACACCTGTAAAAGATGTATCACAAGTAGATAAAATAATCTTTGCATGTGATGCTGGAATGGGCTCAAGTGCTATGGGTGCATCATTATTAAAGAATAAATTTAAGAAGAACGATATCAATATCGATGTCACGAACAAAGCGATTAATGAAATACCTGATGATGCCGATATTGTAATTACTCAAAAAACGTTAACAAATCGCGCGAAGGCTAAATTGCCGACTGCAGAGCATATTTCTGTAGAGAACTTCTTAAACAGTCCTAAATATGATGAGCTTGTAGAACGTTTGAAAAATAAATAATTATTATTGGAGGTGAATGGTCTTGTATCTTTCTAGTCGTGAGCGACATATACTGAAGATTCTTTTAGAGGCGGAAAAGGAAATGCCAGTAAAAGATATTGCCGGTCAACTTGGCGTAAGTATTCGGACCATTCACCGTGAAATAAAAAAGACGGAGAAAGTGCTTGAAGATTATCAACTGAATCTTACTAAAAAGACAGGAACAGGTATTATAATCCAAGGTTCTTTGGAAAATAAAAATGTCTTACAACAAGCTATTGAAGAGTTGTCTTCTGCGGAATTAACCGAAGAAGAAAGACAGGTGATATTGTTATATACATTATTGCAATTTCGGGATCCCGTGAAATTATTTCACTTGGCAACCGAGCTAAATGTGACGATTGCCATGGTAAGTCAAGATTTAAACAAGTTAGAATCTCAAGTGAAATCTTTCGGGCTTAGTTTAATTAGAAAAAAAGGATATGGCGTTCGAATTGAAGGGGACGAAGCACGGAAAAGATCCGTGCTCAGTCACCTTATTTCCCGTCATATTGACCCTTTTCAATATGTAGAGAAGTTAAAAGAAAGAATTCAAGAGGATGTAGCTAAATCAGATACCATTTCAGCTCGTTTACTTGGACTGGTTGATGCCGATAAACTGGATAAAATTGAAGAGCAAATTCAACGTATGCGACACCAACTGCCTTATGATCTTGCTGATAGTGCATATATAGGTTTAGTCGTTCATCTTGCTTTAGCAATTGAACGATTACAAAAAGGAGATACCATTCATTTCGATGATGGATACAAAGAACAAATCAAAGATAAACAAGAATATAAAATTGCTGCAGAGATTATAGACCATTTAGAAGAAGCTTTCTCTTTATCTATCCCAGAAGATGAAATAGGCTATATTACGATGCATTTAATGGGAGCTAAGTTAAGAGAGAACCAAAATTATCTTTTAGAGGAATCGAGTATGGATATAGCTTATAAAGCAAAAGAATTAATACGCTTTGTAAGCAATGAAATGAATATTGATGTTACAACTAACAATCGGTTTTTAAATGATTTAACGACACATTTAAAACCAGCTGTATATCGCCTAAAGCAACAAATGAATATTAATAACCCAATGATTGATGAAATTAAAAAAGATTATGTTGAACTGTTTGAAGTAGTCGATAAAGCTATTCAACATGTATTCCCAAATATTGCGTTTCCGGATGAAGAAATAGGTTATATCGTGCTTCATTTTGCAGCCACGTTTTTACAGACTGATTCACAATCAGATATAAAGGTTCTTGTTATTTGTTCAAGTGGGATTGGGACTTCAAAAATGTTAGCTTCTAAATTGAAGAATACATTTCCTGAGATAAGTATCGCAAATCATCAATCTCTATTTGACTTGAATGAAGAGACATTGTCAGGATATGATGTTATTGTATCAACGGTTGCTTTGGAAGATATTAATCGAAGTTATGTATTAATATCTCCATTGCTAACGGACGAAGAAGCAAGGAAAATAAAAGTAGAATTGAGAAAAAGTAAAATTACAGCTCCAATTAAAAAGCAGCAAATGGAAAGAAGAAATAGTCAGGATGATTTTGTTGCCAAACTTTATTCTATGCAACTTTATTCAAAAGCTATGATTCAATTAATTAATAATTTGAAAGTCACTACTTTAGCAAAGAATACAGATATGCTGTCTTATTTACAGTTAATTGGCAAAGAAATAGAACAAGCAGAAATAGTTACACAAGCCGATTTTATTTTAGAAAAACTAGTGGAACGCGAACAACAGGGAGGGTTAGGAATACCTTTATCTCAGCTTGCATTGTTCCACACTCGTTCAGAATGGGTTCAGGGGCCGTATCTTCGGGTATATGAATTGGAACAACCGATTTATTTAAAAGGAATGGATAATACTCCGATGATGATAAAACGAATTCTACTAATGTTGGCTCCACAATCATCTGATTCAGAAGTGTTAAATATTTTAAGTTTTATTAGTGGCTTATTTATACAAAAAGAAGAGAATATTCGAATTTTTGAATATGGAACAGAGGAAGATATTCATCAATTTCTGGCAAATGAGTTTCAAAATTTTATGAACGAAAAATTTCACGAGTAGGAGTGCATACATCATGGCAAAAGAAATTTTAAGCAAAGAAAATATTCAATTAGGTGTTGAAATTTCATCAAAAGAAGAAGCAATTCGTTATACTGGAGAAATTTTATTCCGTAATGGTTATGTAGAGAAAACGTATATTGAAAAAATGCTTGAACGAGAAGAATTAACTTCAACATTTATGGGAAATGCACTAGCGATTCCTCATGGAACAGAAGATGCAAGAGAAATGGTAAATGAAACAGGGTTATCTGTTGTAACTGTGCCAAAAGGTGTAGATTTTGGAGATGGAAATGAAGTGCAAATTTTAATTGGAATTGCGGGTAAAGGTGATGAACATTTGGAAATTCTGTCTCAAATTGCGATTATTTGTTCTGAAGTTGAAAATGTCGAGAAATTAGTAGCTGCAAGTACTAAAGAAGAAATTTTAGGACTCCTTCGAGAGGTGAACTAATATGAAAACAGCAGTCCATTTTGGAGCAGGAAATATTGGCCGAGGTTTTATCGGACTTTTACTTGATCAATCAGATTACCAAACCATTTTTATCGATGTAAATAGTCGAGTTATTGAAGAAATTAATAAACAAAAATCATATCATGTTTACCTTGCAGGTGAAGAAAAACAAGAATTAACAGTAAGTCATATTATTGGGATTAATAGTGTGGAAGAGCCAGATGCTGTTACAAAAGCTATCGTGAAAGCTGATGTAGTTACTACTGCAGTTGGACCAACAATTCTTCCAATTATTGCAAAGGTAATTTCTAAAGGATTGCAAGAAAGAGCAAAGCAAAATAAACGACCCTTAAATATCATTGCTTGTGAAAATATGGTTGGCGGAAGTTCATTGTTAAAAGAGCATGTATATGAATCAATAGAGGCTAACGAAGTAGGCGACTTTGAAAAATTATATGGTTTTCCTAATGCTGCAGTAGATCGAATCGTTCCTAATCAAACAAATCAGAATATATTAGATGTAATGGTTGAACCCTATTATGAGTGGGTAGTTGAGAAAAAAGCGATCGTCGATGAGCTACCCTCAATTACTGGGATTACCTATGTAGATGACCTTGCACCTTATATTGAACGTAAATTGTTTACAGTAAATACGGGACATGCTATTCCGGCATACGTAGGAACATATTTAGGCTATGATACTATTGTGGAAGCAATGAAAGATTCACTTATTGATAATACTATACATGGTGCCTTATCTGAATCAGGAGAAGCATTAATTCAAGCATATGGTTTCAATCGCGAAACTCAACAAGAGTATGTGGATAAAATCATTCAGCGTTTCAAAAATCCTTATATATCAGATGATGTAAAACGAGTTGCACGTGGGCCTATTCGAAAATTAAGTGCAAAGGATCGCTTAGTAAAACCAGCTTTAATGTATATTGAATATACAGGAAGAACACCTGTTTATTTAGCGAAGACAATCGCTGCAGCTTTATTATTTAATAATGAAGAAGACGGAGAAGCATTAGAATTACAAAAGAAAATTACAAATACTAGTTACCAAGAAGCTTTTGTAGAAGTAAGTGGTTGTGATGTAGACTCTATACTTACAAAGTCAGTAATGGAGCAGCTTCGCCTACTACAAGATAAGAAGTAGGAAATAAAGCCTAGAATGAAGAAAGGCACAAAATCGCTGCCATCATTCTAGGCTTTTCAATTAGTAAGGGATATTCATTTAGTACTGTTATTTACTCATGATAATAACGTTATAAAATTATTCTTTAACGACTCCTAATTGTTTCAAGCCATAAAAAATTCCATCTTCCTCTGATGATTTAGTTTGATAATCTGCGTATTGAACCAGTTCGCTATCTGCATTCCCCATCGCAAATCCAACACCAACTGTTTGTAGCATTTCTTTATCATTCATACCATCACCGAAAGCAATTGAATTTTCTATTGGGATATTAAGTTCATGTAGTACACGCTTAATTGCTTCTCCTTTATTCATATTAATACGAATAATATCAAATGCAGATACAACTCCATTAACATTTACTTGAGAAGGACGAATATTATCATTAATAATATAGTGACTAGCTTCATTAGGGTGCACATTTAATGCAGTAATACCAAGAATTTGGTCATTGAGACTTTTATCAAATAATTCATTTTTCCGTAGCTGAAAGATCTCTTTGAAAGTTTGAACAAAATCATCTTCGAATGTTGTAAAATGATTTTTATCCTTTGTATATAAAATAAGTTCATGGTTTTCACTTTTAGCTACACTTAAAAACGTATCTACATCATTCTCCGGCATAGGCTCATTTAATATCGTTTTTCCTTTATATTTTGCATAGGCACCGTTGTAACCAATTAATGATTCAACACCAAGTTCGTCTGCTAAATCATCAATTTCAATAATTGGTCTTCCCGTACAAAGAAAAACTTCTATTCCTTGTTTTTTCACTTGTTCAATTGCTATTTTTGTATGTTCGGAATATGTATGATCCGGTCGTAAAATAGTTCCATCAATATCTAAGAAAAGTGCTTGATAATTCATTGTATTCTCCTTATCTTAACGTAATTAGACTTATTTTATCATATTGGCTATCACGTATTCACATATTTACTGTAAATTAACGTGAAATACAAGGATTTACTTAAGTTAAATCTGAATGAGCCTTTTTGCAATCCTTCAAAAATTTCCTCCGCTTATTTTACGGTGTATGAGCTTTTGTTTAACTATAGGGATTTGCTCTTTACTTTATTCCCAGAGAAGTCTCACTGATTTTGATTATTTTCCAGCCTATATCCAAAATTTATTGACCAAACTTCAGCGCATAAAAAATTCCCCTTCAAAAAGTGAAGGGGAAGGGGGCACGTTTTCAAAGATTAATAGTTTACTGCATCAAATGAATTGATTAATCCATGTTGGAAGTAATAACCTGTTCCGCTAATTGGTGTTGCTGTATTTTCAATCGAACGACGAACCTCGCTATTATCTTTACCTTGTGAGGCGAGTAATGCAGCTAAACCAGCAACGTGTGGAGAAGCCATTGAAGTTCCTGATAAATAGACATATCTATTTGATGGGTATGTTCCTGCAATTTCAACACCTGGTGCAGTTACATCCACCCAACTTCCATAGTTTGAAAAGCTAGCTATATTATTATTTTCATCAACTGCTCCAACTGCGATAGCATTATCATATGATGCTGGTTCAAATGTTGTAGACGTACTACTATTTCCTGCTGCTGCTACAACTACAGAACCACTATCCCAAGCATAATCGACAGCATCTTCCATTGCTTGTGTATCACAATTACAACCTAAGGAAAGGTTAATAACTTCTGCACCATAATCTGCTGCGTAAATAATACCATCAACGATATTTGCTAAACTTCCGCTACCACTGCTATCTAGAACTTGAACAGCTAATATAGAAGTGTCTGGAGCTACGCCAGCAATTCCTAACCCGTTATTTGTTTCTGCAGCTGCTGTTCCAGCTACATGCGTACCATGTCCATTACCATCCATAGGGTTGTTATTATTATTAACAAAATTATATCCAAGAATCGTCTTATCATCTAAATCTTCATGATTATAATCCACTCCGGTGTCAAGAACGGCAACAACTTGATTTGAATTACCGGTTGTCACATCCCAAGCTGAGGTTGTTTCTGTTGTAAATAATCCATATTGATAACTAATATCAAAGAATGGATCATTTGGTGTGTAAGTTGCATTCATAATATAATTTGGTTCGACATATTCAATTTGAGAATTGTTACTTAAAGTTTGTACTACTTGATCTACATCCTTTACTTTTAAAACATTAAAAGGAGAGTCTACTACATTTTCATCAACAAGAATTTCGGCATTAATATCACTTAATACGTCTTGTTGCATATTCATGGACATATCCTCTTTGAACTTAACGAGAACTTCTCCTTCAACATAAGGGGCTTGTTTGTTATAAGAGTCTGAAATACTTGGGTTTTTTTCTGTGTCAATCCCGATGTTCCTGTCCGTTGCAGCATCCGTGGCCAATGGTGAAGTAATTAATAAAGTTGCTAACGCTAATCCGCCAAAAATTTTGCTTTTCATCATGATTCCTCCTTTTAAGATATGTTTATACATATTCTTTAAAATTTCGGAGAATCCTGCTAATCAAAGGTTGGGAAAAACTATAAGAATGTTAGAAGATAAATCCATCGTAAAACTATTTTTTTCGAAAATAATAATGTAAAAGACTTATTTCCAGCTTTTAAAATTATCCTAACAAATTGAAATATAAATTTGGTTGATAAATCAAAAAATTTAGATAAAAATAAATGGTGAGTTTTTACATTTTATGGTAAAATAAATGAAAATTAATATAGAGGGGGATGAATATCGATTGGTGCATTTTGGCTATATGCTTAAATTTTATAGACAAGAGCAAAAAATGACGCAATCCGAACTCGCCGATGGTATTATATCAATTTCTTATTTATCAAAGATTGAGAATAAGTATGTCGACCCTCCGGATGAAATAAAAGAATTACTCTGTAGTAAATTAGGAATCAATGAAACACAATTACGACAAGTCCCTATTTTAGATTTGTGTCAAAAATGGTTTCAATCCTTGTTTTTAAGAAATATAAACTCTTCAGTCATGTTATACAAGCTGTTATGTAGTAATAAACAACTTATTACTGTTCAGGATATGAATCATCTCTTTGAAATTCATAAATTAAGGTACTATTTAATCCAAAATGACAAACAGAAGATAGAGGAGCAATTTCAAAAGCTTCAATTACTCTCTCCTTATTTTACAGATGCGGAATCCTTTTATTGGTTGAAATTTATTGGACAGTACTATTTTTCACGAGAGAAATATAAGAAAGCAATTGATTATTTTCAAAAGTCGTTGGATCGATTAACTTATATTGAAGTATCAAAAAAAGAAGAGAAACACGATGTATTCTATATGATTGCCTTATCTGCAAGTTACATTCGAGAAACCTATACGACACTCATCCATGCTCAACAAACCTTAATTTATTATCAAAAGCAATATAACTTCAAACGAACAGCGCAATGTTATTTATTATTGGGTATTTCTCATTCTAGAATGCAGGACTATGAAGCTGCGATGAACAGCTACCAACAAGCAAAAAAAATTGCTGATCGAATCAACAATATAAATTTACAAACAAAATGTTACCAAAATATTGGATATTTATTTTCTGAATGCAAGCAATCGGAACAGGCCATAGAATATTATAAAAAAAGTTTTGTACTAAGAGCTGAACCAGAGAAGCAATTATACCCAATTATTGGATTGATGAAAGAATACTATCGTATCCATGATTTAATTCATGCAAAAGAGTGGTTAGATAAAGGACTAGCTATTGTGGAAGAAGATGATCAATCGATATATCGGTATGAGTTAGACGTGTATAATCAATTAATAAATAAAGTATCATCGAAATTAGAAGAAATTATTTTGGAGAAAATTATACCATTTGCTGATGAGAAACAATTATATTTGAAGAAAACTGCTTATCTAGAAATATTAGCTACACATTATTATGGTCAAAGAAAATACAAACTAGCAGCTACCTATTACAATCATGCACTCCATACAACAAAAGCTGTTGAAGGGAGGTGATTAAGATGAAAAAGATCAATTATCTTTTAGGAATCGTTTTTCTGCTTACTGTAATGGTAATTGTTCCTGGGAACGTTGGAGCAGAGAAATTCGATTTAATGTCATCCACTTACCAACCAACTGAAGAAGAGCATCCAGATCCAAGCGAAGAAGAACATCCAGATCCTAGCTAAAAATAAAAGTGTTGGGACAAACTGTTCTTTTTGGAAATAGTTTGTACCAACACCTTTTTTGTAACTCTTTTAGAAATTATCAAGCTTTATAAGCTGTTATCATCAATGGATTCTAAGTAATCTTTAATTATTTTTACTACAGAGGCAACTGTACCTTCTTCAAAAGGAGATTGTAAATTACCTTCTTTTAAAAGTTGGAGAAATGGCTTAGATCCACCTAGTTTGCATAATTTTACATAATCTTCCCAAGCAGATTCATTATCTTCTTGCGCTTTCTTCCAAAATTGGAATGCGCAAATTTGTGCTAATGTATAATCAATATAATAAAAAGGATCTTCATAGATATGACCTTGTTTTTGCCAGAATCCACCAGCTTCTAGATTTGGAATACCATCATAATCCCGGTGTGGTAAGTAAATTTCCTCAAGTTTTTTCCACGCTTGTTTTCTTTCTATAGGAGTCCATTCAGGATTTTCGTAAACTAAATGTTGAAATTCATCTACCGCAACACCATAAGGAATAAATTGTAAAGCATCAGATAAATGAGCATATTTATACTTTTCTACCTCATCTCCAAAGAATTCTTTCATCCAAGGGTAGGTAAAGAACTCCATACTCATCGAATGTATTTCAGCTGATTCACTTGTTGGAAAATAATACTCTGGCACACTGTAATTTCTACTGCTATAAACCTGGAAAGCGTGACCAGCTTCGTGTGTTAAAACATCAATATCATCCGATGTTCCATTGAAATTAGCAAAGATGTATGGAGAGGAATAATCCTCAATAAACGTACAATATCCTCCAGCTTCTTTTCCTTTCTTTGCTTCTAAATCCATAAGCTCATGATCTAACATAAATTGAAAGAACTCACCTGTCTCCTTTGATAACTCTTGATACATTTTCTTTCCGTTTTCAATAATCCATTCTGGAGATCCTTTAGGTGTAGCATTGCCAGAAGGAAACACAAAGCTTTCGTCATATGCTTTCAGTTTATCGACACCAATTCGTTTTGCTTGTTTTTTATATAGTTTCGTAGCTATTGGCACTATGACATCACGTACTTGTTGTCGGAATACCTCCACCATATTTGCATTGTAATCTACTCGCTGCATACGTAGATACCCAACTTCAATAAAATTATCATATCCTAGCTTTTGGGCAATTTCATGTCGGACTTTAACTAAATCATCGTAGATCCGATCTAATGCTTCTTCATTTTCAACAAAGAAACTCTGAGCTGCCTTCATCGCATCTTTACGCACACTACGATCTTTATGTTGTGCAAAAGGACCTAATTGAGCTAAAGTATATGTTTTGCCTTTGAATTCGATATCTGCAGAAGCAATTAACTTAGAGTACTCCGAAGAAAGTTTGTTTTCTTGTTGAAGCAGAGGTATAATTTCTTTTGAAAAAGCTTTTACCTTGCAAGCTGCTAAATCAAAAAGTTGTGAACCATACTCTTTTCGTAAATCTTTTTCAAATGGTGATTCAAACAATGCTTTATAGAAGCTTGTCACCATTTCTTGTATTTCGGGTTCAATTAAGTCAAAGTGATCCCGTTCTTGTTGATAATATTCATCCTTTGTGTCAATAGAAGCACGAATATATACGAGATTATACATTGTATAAAGGTTATTCCTTAACTGATTAATTTCATCAATAGCTTTTTTAGCTTGTTTCACATCTGGTGCACTTTTAAAAACGTCCACCAATTGATGGAATTTATCTTTGCTCTTTTCTATATCCGGACGTTCATATATATAGTCTTTAAATGTCAGCATTATATTTCCTCCCTCTTTTCTTTATGGTAACTTATTTCGACATTGGGTAATGAGATTCCTTGTTATGGATATAATTAATTGTATTAGAGAAATTGTCTGCCTACAATATTGGTACTGTAATTGACTTTCTAAACATTCAATTGTAGACTTGAGTTAGAGTAATTTATTTTTGTGATGAGGTGAAAGATATGGTCGAATCTGTAATTACGATTGGGGCTATTTTGACAGCGGTAACAGCAGTTGCGAGTATTTTCTTAGTTAGAATGTCTTCTAAAAAATCGCATGCTGGATACTATCCGAACTTTTTATTAGCAATAGTAGGTTTATTATTAATTCTAGTCTCTTCAGTTGCACCAAAAGTTGACATTATGGGGGCAGGATTTGGCGGACTTGGCATCGCTTGTTTATTCGCTTCCGCTCTAGGCTTTATAATTTCATCCGTAATGGATTCTTATAAGAACGCAGAAGCCTAAAGAAAAAAGCAGAATCTGTTTAATTGCAGACTCTGCTTTTTTCTTTGTTTTAAAGTAAGAAAGTATAAATATTTGGACGTCATATTTTCGTAGACAGAAATAGCCGTCCAGCTACAGCGCGCAGAAAATAGGAAACTTCATGAAATTGATATACGTTAAAGAAGACTGCCGAATGCTCTTTATGAGGCTTAGTCTTACTTATACCATTGCGGTGATAATCATCATCAGCTCTTCCCTCACCACGATTCCTTTATCTTAAAGGAAGAGGAAGTTCGCCCTTTGTCGAAGCACCCCTAAAAATAGGGACGAACTAGCTAAATGGGCGCTTCCGCTTTTGTTCTGAGTAAGGAGTGGGAGAATGAGTGCCGAGAATATAGAGAAGAAGTCAAACTGGTAACTCATAATAGAGATGGGTTACCTTATTTCTGTAAAAAAGTAAAAGTGGTAATTCATAAAGGAGATGAGTGACCAGGAATCGGGAAAAAACAGAAAAGAGGCGCTCATAAGATAGCGAGCGCCTCTTCATATTATTCTAATAGAATGGTCTGTCCATTTTCTTGTTTTACTTTTCCTTCTTTAAGTAATCTTCCTAATGCCCGTTTAAAGGCAGCTTTACTAATTTGAAAAGTAGCTCTTATTTCTTCTGGTTCACTTTTATCGTGGAACGGAATGGTACCATGATTATCTTTTAAATGTTTTAGAATTAAGTCCGCGTCCTCATCGAGACTATCTTGTTTTAATGGTCGCAAAGAAATGTTGATAGAACCATCTTCTTTTACTGCAATTACTCTACCTTCAACTACTTGTCCGACTCGTGGCTCTTCCTTTCTTTCTGTATGATGGATAAATCCCCGATATCCCTCGGTCGTCAGTAAGGCAGCCCCTTCTTTTTCAGTATGATAAACCGTCCCACGTACTTTATCATGAATGATGTTTTCGGGAGCAGCAAATACTTCATTTGCAATAATGTCTTCCTCTGCTGGCACAGCTAATAAGCGACCTTTTTTATCTACTTTAAGGGTGATGAATAAACGGTCACCTGATTTTGGCCACGTATCTCTATATAATGGTAAGTCATCTTTAGATACAAGTATGTCTTTCACGATACCGATAGACACAAATACACCTAGTCTTGGAATGACACCTACTACTTCTGCCCAATCATATATACCAACTGTAATAAATGGTAAACGAGCAGAAGAAATTATCTTCCCTTGTTTATCGGTATAGAGGAAAACATCAACTTCTTGATCAATCTCCAATTGTTCTTCTGTTTCCTTGTTGTGTAGTAAAGCTTCTTCTCCAAATGCAGTAAGTACATATCCCGTATCTATTTTTCGTAATACTTTCATTGTTACAATTGAGCCTAGTGGTAATTCTGTTTGCATTCACAACAATCCTTTCTTCGTTTGGTTTTATGTATGGATTGGAAAAAGGGTACCCTTTTTAAAAGAGTACCCTTTTATAGTTAAAGTAACACTTTATAATTTTTTCATTCTAAGATTAAACTTATTTTTTATATCATTTACCGCGGTTATTTTCCTACTTGATGTTTCTACTTAAGCAATGTAAGCCCTACCTGCTCTTACATCCTTGCGACCCCTTAGTCGCGCCAGTGTGAATAAGCATCTTCCCTAAAACATAGCAGAATGCCAGATCATCACTAAATGTTACTTCTTAACTAATACATTATGAATTAACTTATTCGATTTGTCAAGAGTATCTTATCTGACTCTTGACGGTATATGGTAAACTAATATGAGAGTACTATGATAGATGGAGATGTTTAAATGAGTTTGTTTATAGAGGTTATTTTGCCGATTATGGCAGTTTTTGCATCAGGATTTATATTACAACGTATTCGATTGTTAGATGTGAAATCTGTTTCCGCAGTTAGTTTATACATATTAACGCCAGCTTTAGTCTTTGTAACGTTATATGATGCAACCTTCGATAGTGGCTTTCTAATTATATTAATCTATATGTTCGTGCTATTTTTCATTATGGTATTCATAAATAAATTATTAGCAAAAATATTCGGATGGAATTCGAATAAAGAAAGTGCAGCCATTCTAGCAACAGGATTTATGAATTCTGGAAATTATGGATTACCTGTAGTTTTATATAGTATAGGGCCAGCAGCGGTTCCATATGCGATTTTTATAATGGTTGTTCAAGCCTTACAGAATAATTTTTTTGGTGTATATTATGCGTCCCGCAGTACGAGTGGAATGAAAAAAGCAGTAAAAAATGTACTAAAAATGCCAACTACATATGCAGCAGTTTTCGCATTTGTATGTTCTTGGGTGTCGATAACTATACCTGATTTTATTCATTCAACATTAACAATGGTTGGTGATGCGGCAATTCCAGTTATGATGATTATGTTAGGGATGCAACTAGGGTCATTAATCGGTTTAAAATTAGACTGGCAAGTTGTTTTATCTTCGGTATCATTAAAAATGATTATCGCACCTTTGATTGCTTGGTTATTCGTTATTATTATTGATGTAGATCCATTAATTGCATCAGTACTTATAATCATTTCAGCAATGCCGACTGCAGCAACGACGACTATGTATGCTATTGAATTTGATACGGAACCAGAATTAGTATCCAGTATTACCTTTATATCAACGATCGTAAGTGTTATCACATTAACTATACTTCTAAATATAATTACATAGAAGGTTTTTCTTTTTGAATGATTGGGTATTGTAACGTACAAAGGCATAATGAAAGGATGGATTGTCATGTTACGTACAATATTAATGATCATTGGAGCTATTGTAGTTATCAGCTTTATTATATCGTTGATTTAAAATAAACAAAGAAATATCCCAGTTAAGAACGTTCATTCGTCTTTGCTGGGATATTTTTATTTGTTACCCAATTAGATTAAAAATTCCAATACTTATTAAAATAGCTGGTGGTAAAAATGAAAGCCTGCGGAGTCTCGGATTGTTAGAGATAAAACTGCCTAATTGGATACCGCATTTTAAGAATAGTCCGCTCATAACAGCAGTTAATATTGCTGTTATGAAAGGTGGGTAACCAAGCATAGCCGCACCAATTCCAGCACCAAAAGCATCTAATGCAAGCGCTAAGCCTAACAAGAATGCTTCGCCAATTGAAATCACTCCTGATTTATCAAGGTCTGCATTATCTGGTGTTGACATAACAGTTTTCAGATTTTCCAGTCTCGATAAATCATTCATCTCTTGAGATTGTGTAGAATCATTTTTAGAACGAAATATATTAATAAAAGAAAAAATCCCAAGGAAAATTAATATACTACCACCTAACATACTCGTAATTTTTGTGGATAAAAGATTACTTATAATCTCTCCAATTGTCATCGAAGTATAGACAATGCATCCTGAACAAATCATGATTATAAAAATTGCAACAAATGGAACTCTTATTTTACGCATTCCATATGTGATACCGACGCCTAATCCGTCTAAACTAACTGCCATAACAAGTAAGAGCATTCCAACATATATCAGCATGATGTACATCCTCTTTCATAATGAAACTCGGTGTTTTGTAATTTATAGTATGGTTATAGAGAGGATGTTGTGATTGCATCATGCCATACAGTTTGATGAAAATATGTTACAGTAAACATTGAAATAATATAGATAATCTTCGAAATGAGGAGTCATAAATGAGTAAAACAGTAGTTTTAGCAGAAAAGCCATCCGTTGGTCGAGATATAGCGAAAGTACTCGGATGCCATAAAAAAGGAAATGGATACTTAGAGGGATCAAAGTATATTGTAACGTGGGCTTTAGGACACTTAGTAACATTGGCAGATCCAGATATGTATGACAGTAAATATAAAACATGGCGTATGGAAGATTTACCTATGCTTCCAGACCACTTGAAGCTTGTGGTAATGAAAAAGACAAGTAAGCAATTCCAGTCGGTAAAAACCCAACTAAACCGTCAAGATGTTGCCGATATTGTTATCGCTACAGATGCAGGTAGAGAAGGTGAGTTGGTAGCACGTTGGATTATTGAAAAAGCCAGAGTAAAAAAACCGATTAAACGACTTTGGATTAGTTCCGTGACAGATAAAGCAATAAAAGATGGATTTAAACATTTGAAGCCTGGAAAGAATTATTGGAATTTATACCAATCTGCTGTAGCACGTTCAGAGGCTGATTGGTATGTAGGACTTAATGCTACAAGAGCATTAACAACGAAACATAATGCTCAATTATCTAGTGGACGTGTGCAGACTCCTACATTGGAAATGGTGGCGTTACGAGAACAAGAAATCAAAAATTTTCAACCGCAAAAGTTCTATCAATTAGAAGCCAAAACAAACAAAGGACACCGCTTTTTGTGGAAAGATGATAAGAACCAAAACCGAATCTTTTCAAAAAAACACGCATTTAAGTTAGAAGAACAATTAAGTAATAAACAAGCTACAGTCATTCATGTAGATAAAAAACTGAAAAAGAAACACGCTCAAGGGCTATACGATTTAACGGATTTACAACGTGATGCAAACCGAATATTTCAATTTTCAGGTAAACAAACATTATCTGTTATGCAAAAACTATACGAACAGCATAAATTGGTAACTTATCCCCGAACAGATTCAAGACATTTATCGACCGATATCATACCTACACTAAAAGATCGAGTAAAGGCATGTGGTGTAGATGAGTATGCGAAAACGGCAAATACTATTTTGAAAAAAGAATTACGATTGAGTAAATCGATTGTAGACAATTCAAAAGTAACGGATCATCATGCCATTATTCCAACAGAGGTTCCAGTTGATTGGACTGCATTAGATGAGAAGGAAAAAAAGATATATCACTTAATTGTACAAAGATTTTTGGCAGCTTTGTCTGATCCTATGGAATATGAGCAAACAACGATTACCATTGACATTGCAGGCGAACAATTTATAGCTAATGGTAAAGTTACGAAAAGACTAGGGTGGAAAGAAATTTATAAACACAGTGATGAGGAAGACGAGCTACAACCATTAAACATTTCAAAAGGTAGCAAATTATCACTAAAAGTTGAGGTGAAAGAAGGAGAAACAAAGCCACCTGAACGCTTTACTGAAGGTACTATTTTGCAAGCAATGGAAAACCCGACTCGTTATATGGGTACAAATAAAAAAGAATTGGTAGATACAATTAAAGAAACGGGTGGAATAGGTACTGTAGCAACCCGTGCAGATATTATTGAGAAACTATTTATGAATAGCTATATTGAATTAAAAGGAAGAAATATTCATTTAACACAAACGGGCCGTCAACTTTTAGATCTCGCACCAGAAGAATTGCGCTCTCCTTTGTTAACTGCAGAATGGGAACAAAAATTATCTCTTATTGCGGAAGGGAAATTAAAGAAAGACCAGTTTATCAAAGAAATTAAATCATACACTAAAGAAGCAGTTTCAGAAATTAAGCAAAGTAATGAAACTTTCAAGCATGATAACATGACTGGAACTAAATGTCCGAAGTGTGGAAAACTTATGCTAGAGATTAAAAATAAACACGGAAAAAAATTAGTATGCCAGGATCGTTCATGTGGAGGCAAGAAAAATATTGCTAAGTATACGAATGCTCGCTGTCCAAATTGCCATAAACGATTAGAGCTTCGCGGAGAAGGCGATGGACAAATATTCACTTGCAAGTGTGGGCATCGTGAAAAATTATCTACTTTCCAGGCAAGAAGAGAGAAAGAAAAAAAACAACGTGTGTCAAAGAAAGATGTGAAAAAATACTTGAATAAACAAGATGAAGGATTTAAAAATAATGCTTTAGCTGACGCATTGGCTAAACTAAAGAAAGATGAATAAATTATTATGAAAGAAACTGTCTCTCTTTGAGGGCAGTTTCTTTCATTTAACAATTCGCAATATAATTTTTATAATAGATACTTAATACTTAGTTCTTTTTGACTAATTTTGTTTGAATTTAAAATAAAAACAGTGCTATTCTACTCTACGAATGATATAGATTTGTCGCTATAATATAAAGATATGATGGGATTTTTCTGATTTTGAAACGAGGTGTGTTTGAATGTCTTTACATTCAATTGATTTACAAATGAGTAATGTTCATGAGCAAATTTATAACTTAAATTATCAAATGGATCAGAGAAGAGAAGATCTAGAACGGTTAGAACAAGTAATTAGTGACGTAAAATTATATCAACAAGAATATAACCAAAGTAAAAAACATTGGGAACAACCGTTATTAACTCATTCGACATGGGCAGGAGATTTTGCAGAACAATTTGAATCTATACGAGAAGAAAACATCCGGGAAAGCTATCATCATGTTTCAAGGATTCAATTAGACCAAATTTTACATACACTTTTGAAAGCAAGAGATACATTACGTTCAGAAGTCACTGGTTTAGAATCTGATATTCAACATCAAGAATTACGGTTGGATGATTTAGAAGTGATGAAGCGAGAGGAGCAATTTTCATAGATGAGCGAGATTAAATTAGATATTGCGCAAGTTGAGCAAAAACTTATTTTATTAAATGAAACAATTGCAAATTTACATATTGACATTCAAGAACCACCTACCGGACAAAGTATTATGGACTTTTCAGAAAAAATCAATGAAATTAATCAAAATATGAAGCAAATATTTCAAACATATCAGCAACTAGCTGAGCAACATGTAAAATCGACAAAGTTGGTTGTAGAATCCCTCGAAGAAGCAGAAAAAATGTCTGCGCAAAATTTTAATATTTAAGGATAATATCAGTAAGATTCCCTCCATCATACAATATTTTAAATAAATATTGGTGGTGGTAAGAAATGATCAGTATAAGTTTATGTATGATTGTAAAAAACGAAGAGGACGTTTTGCAACGTATTCTGTCTTGTGCAAAACGTTTTTGTGATGAAATTATAATTGTAGATACTGGATCAACAGATACTACGATGGATATAGCGAGAAAATATACGGATAAAATTTATGAGTTTGAATGGGTAGATTCTTTTGCAAAAGCTAGAAACTTTTCATTCTCAAAAGCAACTAAGGATTATATCGGGCCAGTAGCGCCATTGATTCCGTCCGCCCCCGTAGGTCCAGTGACGCCAATTGGACCAGTAGCTCCTGCCACTCCATCCGCGCCGGTAGGTCCCATGGCTCCAGTTGGGCCTGTAGCACCGACGATTCCGTCCGCGCCGGTAGGTCCCGTGGCTCCAGTCGGTCCGATCAAGCCGTCAATTCCGCCAGCCCCAGTCGGTCCAGGAGATGTTAAAGGGTCAATACATGTACACTTATATCTACAGTTACAATGGAATTCTGGTCGATAATAATCATAACTATCATTCTGATTATATTGATGTCTTCTTCTAGATCTAGAATAGTAAATATTATTTCTTCTATAATCATAGTGATTATTCAAAATATAACCCCCCTTAAAAAAATCCTTATATTAATATATACAAGAGCTAAACGGTGGTAAGGGGAAATTACTCACTTCCATATATAATATTTATAAAAATAAATTAAAGCACAAGAAAGAGCTAACCATCTAGGGTTAGCTCCTTAAATTTTTATTTAAATCCCTTTATAATGATACTCGTCCTCAACGTTATTATCACCATCTAATATTTGTACTGTACTAGGTGTATTTTCCTTTGCCATTTGTGTGGCAGCACTAACTGCTTCATCTTTCGAATCGTATAATTCCTCGGGTGCTACATTTTCTAATTTGATAAACCAGCCAGTTGCATCAACATTTGGTGTTACGGTATATAATCTCATCAAACAAAGCTCCTTTAATCTATGAATTTATTAAAGATATTCCCATGTGTAATTATTTTTAAACGAAAAAGGTCATCATTGATAATAAGAACTAATTTTCAAATAAATATGTACAAATTTAAGATTTTCCTATATAATTCTCAAAAAAGGAATATTAAAGGAAATTTTCCGTTAATAATGGAGGGATAAATATGAGAGATATCGATCAACAACTATCAGATTTAACGGATGAAATTATTAATAATCGAAGATTTTTACATGAAAATCCGGAATTAAGCCATCAAGAAAAAGAAACATCTGCTTTTGTACAGCGGAAATTACAAGAATATGGTATTGACTATGAGGTAGGATTTTCTGGATATGGCGTGTTAGGAATTATAAAGGGAGAAAAGCCTGGAAAAACCGTTGCATTAAGAGCTGATATGGATGCACTTCCTATTCAAGAGGAAACAGATTTATCTTTTAAATCAAAAAAAGCAAATATCATGCATGCATGTGGACATGATGCACACACCGCTATGCTTTTAGGTGCAGGGTTTATTTTAAAACAAATGCAAAAAGAATTATCAGGTACCATACTACTTGTATTCCAACCTGCAGAAGAAGATGCGCCAATAGGTGGTTCACAAGCAATGATGGATAGCGGAGTATTTTCTACATATGAGCCAGATGTAATATTTGCTCAACATGTATGGCCGTCTATAAAGCCTGGAATTATTGGGGTGCATGATAAAGAAGTGATGGGGGCTTCGGATCGTTTCAAGATAACAATCGAAGGTAAAGGTGGACATGCAAGTATGCCACACCAAACGAATGATGCTGTGATTGCAGCTGGTCATTTAATTACCTCTCTGCAGACTATCGTTAGTAGAAATTTAGATCCGATGGAAGCGTCTGTAGTTACTGTTAGTATGTTAGAAGCCGGAAGTGTGCCAAATATCATTCCAAAAACAGTTACGTTACAAGGTTCTATTCGAACATTCCAACCACATATTCAAAAGCGATTAAAGGAACGTTTTTTTACTATTACTAATCAAATTGCGGAAGCTTTTGGTACGAAGGCTGAAATTGATTATCAAGAAGGATATCCTGCAACTATTAATACTCCAAAATGGGCACGAATTGCTCGCCAGTCTGCGCAACGAGTGTATGGTGAATCTGCAACACCAGATTTGAATCCTGCTTTAGCTGGAGAAGATTTCGGTAGATTTTTACAAAAATATCCAGGAGCTTTTGTTTGGTTAGGTACTCAAATAGAGAATGAATATGAACAAGCACCACTTCATGACAGTAAATTTCAAATTGATGAGCGAGCACTACCGAATGGGACAAAATTGTTAGTTCAAATAGCGCTAGATGCCTTACGAGAGTTGGAACAGGAGGCAAATCATGTCTAAGTATATTCACAATTTAAATCAAGAACTAACTCAATGGCGTAGAATGTTTCATTCTTATCCAGAACTAGGATTTACAGAATATTTAACTACTTATCGCATAGGGAAAATTTTAGAGGAATGGGATTATACGTTATTTATTGGTAAAGATGCTCTTGATTCTGATGCAAGGGTAGGTATACCAAATAAAGACATATTAACTCATTTTGAACAAAAGGCAAAAGAGCAAGGGGTTGAGGAATCTTGGCTTCGTAAAATGACAGGTGGAAATACTGGGTTAGTAGCTACCTTTGATACAGGTAGGCCGGGTAAACATATTGCTCTTCGATTTGATATAGACGCATTACCAATTAATGAATCAACACATCAATCTCATATACCAGCAAGCAAAGCGTTTAACTCCATAAATCCAAGAGTGATGCATGCATGTGGTCATGATGGTCATATAACGATTGGGTTAGGGGTTGCTAAATATATTTATGAACATCAAAACCAATTAGTCGGAAAATTCACCTTCTTATTCCAACCAGCAGAAGAAGGTGGCCGAGGAGCTTTAGCAATGACAAAAAAAGGCTGGTTAGCTAACGTTGATCGCTTTTATGCTGGGCATATTGGAATAAAAGAAATGTCTGTTGGCAATGTTGCTGCAACTGTTAAAGGATTCCTTGCCTCAACTAAATTAAATGTTCGCTATCATGGTAATGCGTCTCATGCAGGTATGAACCCTGAAACAGGAAAGAATGCACTTCTATCTGCGGCATCAGCTTCGATACATCTATATGGTATACCTAGACATAGTGAAGGTACGACGAGAGTAAATGTTGGAAGATTAGAAGCAGGTAGTGGCAGAAATATTATTCCTGACGCAGCTTATATGGAAGTAGAGGTTCGCGGGGAGACAAAAGAATTAAATAATTATATGACAGAGCATGCAAAAAGAATAATAAATTCTGCTGCCACGATGCACGATACGGAATGTGAAATAAAAACTGTCGGTTCAACAGAGGAAATGGATTGTAGTTCATCCATAATAAATAACATTAAACATGCATGTAAAAAAAGTAACTATGTAAAAAACGTCATTTCAGAGACATCGGTTTCTGGTTCTGAAGATGCGAGCTATATGATGAATGAAGTACTGAAACATGGTGGGGAAGCAACATATATGTTATTTGGTACAAAATTAGATTATCCGCATCATCATCCATCCTTTGATTTTCAGGAAGAGGTATTACCTGTTGCTGTTGATACTTTTACTAGAATTATAGAACAAGAGAATATTTATAGTATTGGAGAGGGGTAGATAATGTGAAAATAAAAATTGGGGTTATTGGACCTGCTGATTCCGTGAAACAAATAATGGCAGTGGCAAAAGAATTTCCGAATACTGAAATTACCCCTTTTACGTATAATTATTTAGAAGAAATACATGCCATTATTCAAGAAAATGATTTTCGAATGGATCAATGGTTTTTTTCCGGGATTTTAAATTACAGTTATGCAATCGAAAAGAAGTTGGTTACAAATCTTAATGCTTTATATCCAAATATGAGTGGATCAACTTTCTTCGGTACATTATTAGAAGCTCAACTAGAAAACAATCAAGTGTATAAACGAATAAGTATGGATACAATCACCAATGAAGAGGTTGAAAAGATAGTATCTTATTATAGACTGGAAGGAATAAATTATTTTAATCGTCCGTTTCAATCATATGCAGATCAAGAAGAACGAGTGGAGTTTCATAAAGAATTATTTGAACAAGGCAAAATCGATATTGCTATCACCTTTATATGGGAAACATACAATGAACTCAAAAGGAATGGAATTCCAGTATTTCGTGTTACACCTTCTTATTTATCAATCGAACAAACTTTTCGGATATTAGTTGAAAGGGCAAAAACCTCTCGTTATAAAAATGCACAACTAGCGGTAATTGGTTGCCAAGTCAATATGGATACATCAATAGAAGATATTCATTACTCTTTTCGAATGAAACATAAGGAAATTGAACTTCGAAGAACCCTCTTATTTATTTCCGAAAAGGTTCATGGATCTTTATTACAAATAGGAGACGGATTATTCTTAATATTCACTACCAGAGGTGAAATTGGACCACTATCTGAGGAGGAATTATTAAGTGTGATTCATGATGTAAAAGAGCAAGAAAATATGGAACTTCTAATTACAATTGGCTATGGAGAAACGGTTTCTCAGGCTGAACAGCATGTGCGTAAAGGATTCCATCATCAAAAAGTTCAACACCTTCCTTCTATTATTATCATTGATGAAGACGAAAGAATCACAGTGAAACATGGGAATGATGCATCTGTTTCCTATAAAACAATTGAATTAGGGGAAAGTTGGCGGAACAAGATTAAACATACAGGTGTTAGCCCAGGTGTAGTCCATCGGATATTTTCATATAGCAAACAATATAACCATAGGGAATTTACCGCTCAAGATTTATCACGATGGCTTAAAGGTACGGACCGAAATGCTAGAAGGATCATTACGTTGTTAGAAAAAGCGAATATCATCGAACAATGTGGTGAGATCCAATCTGGAATTCGTGGCAGACCACGTAGAGTTTTTTGTTTTAAAGAAGATAAAGAATTAAATAAAGGGGGAAATTAAATTGGCTAAGCAAAGGAAAGCACGAATGGCAAAATTTTTAAATGGAGTCGAACGAATAGGTAATAAACTTCCCGATCCATTTATATTATTTATCGTATTGGCAGCTCTTGTTGCTGTAGCTTCATGGGTAATTTCGTTATTTGATGTAACATTCGTAGTACCTGGTGATGAGCCAGAGGAATTAGCTATAAAGAGTATTCTTTCTGCCGAGGGGATCCAATATATACTATCGGATACATTGGAAAATTTTGTAGGATTCGCTCCTCTAGGTATTGTATTGACGATGATGCTGGGTATTGGATTAGCTGATAAAGTAGGATTAATTGAAACCGGGATAAAGAGTACGATTTTGAAAGCACCAAGATCACTTGTTACGTATGCAATTGTACTAACTGGTATTTTAGGGAATATTGCATCCGATGCGGCTTTTGTTATCATTCCTCCATTAGCGGCAATGGTATTTTATAATCTAGGACGCCATCCATTAGCAGGACTTGCAGCTGGATTCGCTGGAGTTGGAGCTGGCTTTACATCTAATCTAATTGTCACAGGAACCGATGCATTGCTTGCTGGGATTTCCACAGAAGCAATTCGAACAGTAAATGAGAATTTATCCGTAACTCCTGTTGATAACTGGTACTTTATGATGGCTTGTACATTTATCTTAACGTTTGTTGGTGGTTTCATCACAGAAAAAATTGTAGAACCACGTTTAGGTAAGTACGAAGGTAATGCAGGAGAAGAAGTAAAAGAAACTACTTCACTAGAAATGAAAGGTTTAAGAAATTCGGTTATAGCTTGTGTGATTTTTGTCGCATTACTTGTAACTGCAATTTTGATTCCTAACTCTCCATTAACTGGTGAAGATGGAAGTATTGTTCCTTCTCCATTCTTAACTGGGATCGTACCAATTTTATTATTATTTTTTGTAGTTGCAGGCGTCACTTATGGGGTTACTGTTGGGAAAATTAAATCATCTAGAGATGTTGGTTCCTTAATGGGAGAAGCAATGAAAGATATGTCTGGTTTCATCGTATTAGTGTTTGCAGCTTCTCAATTTATTGCTTACTTTAGTTGGACTAATATGGGAGCCTGGATAGCAATTAGTGGGGCTGAATTCTTGCAATCTATTGGAATGACAGGAATTATAGTAATACTAGCATTTGTGTTGTTTACAACAATTCTAAACTTGTTTGTATTTAGTGGTTCGGCACAATGGGCTTTGGAAGCGCCAATTTTCGTACCAATGTTCTATTATTTAGGATACAGTCCTGCATTTGTACAAGCAGCATATCGCATTGCAGATTCTTCTACTAATGTTATTACTCCAATGAATCCATATATGATAATCGTATTAGGATTTGTGAGACAGTACGATAAAAAAGCTGGTCTAGGAACAATCATTGCATTGATGTTACCTTATACTATTTTCTTCTTAATCACATTTACTATTATGTTATTAATTTTCTACTATACTGGTATTCCATTTGGACCAGGTGTAGATGTACATGTTTAAAGATAAAGTGATATCAAATGGTTTACTTCTTTTTTGAAAACCCTTATCATTTAAGGTGAGCATTGTTTAATGAGTAAGGAGGTAAATCCATCTATGGCTTTTGTCATACTTGACCCTTGTAGAGGTGAGAAAGCAGGAGAATGCGTTAGTGTATGTCCTGTTGATTGTATAGAAGAAGGCGTAAAACAGTTTTACATTGATCCGGATATTTGTATTGATTGTGGAGCTTGTAAAGCAGTATGCCCTGTATCTGCCATTGAAGAAGAATATGATCTAACTCCTGATCAAGAAAAATATTTAGAAGAGGCAGAAGAGTTTTTCGCCAATAGATAAAGAAACAAAGGCGCAAGCGCCCGTTTAGCAACGTAGCGAGTGCGCCTCTGTTTTTTGAGGAAGTTCGGCAATCGTCGTAATCTTTACAAGTACCTAATTTTATAATTTACTAGATAATAAAAAAAAGAAGGCTTGTTGTAGTGGACAAGTCTTCTTTTTTTATTAGTGTTTTTGACTTCATATTGTACGTGGAGAGAAACGGCTACATTAGGGGCATGCGCCTAGCAACTAGGATCTTCAAACTTATGCGGATTACCTTTCATTATCTTCTATAGCTATCTTACTGGCAATCCAACGTTTTGCTGTTTCTTCATCGATATCATATACTTTTCCAGCACGTAATAATTCTCCATGATAAGCAGTCTGTACATTCATTTTTACTTTCATATAAAACTCTCCTTTCTACTTAGTCTCCTTGATTATTTCTGCTAAAACTTCCTTAATAGAAGTAGTTGGTTGATTACAGTGAAAATTGGAGCACACATAATAGGTTGTTTGTCCATTGATTTTTTTAAAATTCTCTCCAGTAGGTAATAACTTGGCTAGAGACTTAGAATCTTTTACGGAGATAATATGGACATTCGGTAAATAACTCTCTCTAATTTGATTAAAGAAAACTTCCGTGTTTTCCCCGATGATAATGACTTGCTTCGTCTTGTCTTGTTGTAAAAATAAATTTCGCATAAAGAAAGATGCTCCACTTGGGTCATTATGAAGTTCTTTATAAAAAGTATACATCATCGTATCAATATACTGATAATAATTCATATTTTCAGTTAAGTTTGCTAATCGAGACAATTGAATGCTGGCAAGGCTATTACCTGATGGTATAGGACTATCGAAGATTTCCTTTTCTCTGGATATTAATTGCTCTGCGTCATTCGCTACAAAAAAGAATCCACCTTGATTACTATCCCAGAAAAGTTCAATCATATCGTTTGCAATTGTTTCTGCTTTTTTAAGGTAGTCAATTTCCATTGTAGCTTGATATAGTTCTATATACCCCCAAAGGATAGCTGCATAGTCATCTAGAAATCCTTTCGTGTTGGTTTTTCCATGTCGATAACTTGCGAACCATCGATTATTTTTGGTCAGTAAATCTCTTAATTGAGCCATTGCCTTTATAGCGTGATTAATCCAATTCTCATTTAGAAAAACTCTTCCTGCCTTAGCAAGTGCAGCTATCATATATCCATTCCAACTTGTTAGAACCTTATCATCTGTTGCAGGAGCTACTCGTTGTACTCTCGCTTTTTCTAATGTATCTAAACTCTTAGTCAATGTTGTCTTTACCTTCTCTACATGAATTCCATAAGTGGATGCAAGTGACTCTATAGAAATACCCCGCCGATAAGGTAGATTCTTTCTTTGATGAACACCCACTGGGGAAATTCCATATACTTCAGCGAACAGATCTCCTTCATCTTCACCTAATAAAGAATATATTTCTTCAAGTGACCAGAGATAATAAGCTCCTTCTTCTCCGTTTGAATCTGCACTTAAAGAAGCATAAAAACAATCATTTTCAGCTGTCATTTCTCTTTTTACAAATTGGATAATTTGGTCAACTTTTAATTGATAGTAAGGATCTTTCGTGATGAGAAACATATCTATGCAAACATCTAATAAAAAAGCTTGGTCATAAAGCATTTTCTCGAAATGAGGAAACATCCATTTTCTATCAGTAGCATATCGGAAAAGTCCGAATCCCACATGATCCCAAGTACCGCTTCTAAAAATTGACTTTAATGTCATATCCGTCATTTTTAATGCATTTTTTTCTCCAGTTATATGATAATAATGAATTAAAAAAGAAAGGTGTTGGGGAGAAGGAAATTTAGGTTCTTTATGAAAACCTCCATACTGGTAGTCAAATACATCTTTGAGTTGTTTGTAAGTTCTTACCGTATCTTCACTAGTAAGTGATTCATTACTTTTTTTAATAAGCGTTTCTTGTAATGCATATTCAACTTTTTCCATATACTCCGTTATTTGTTGTGGATCTTCATTATACTTTTTAGCGATTGTAGGTAATATATCCATTAACCCCGGTAAACCATAATTTTGGTGCTTTGGAAAATAAGTTCCTGCAAAAAAAGGGACTTGGTCATCCGTCATAATAATTGATAATGGCCAACCACCATGTCCAGTCATCATTTGACATGTTTTCATATATAAACCATCTATATCAGGTCTTTCCTCTCGATCTACTTTAATAGAGATATAATGTTGATTTAATAGTGCAGCTACTTCTTCATCCATAAAGGATTCTCGGTTCATGTTATGGCACCATGTACAACTACTGTAACCTATACTTAAAAAGATAGGTTTTTGTTCCTTTTTTGCTTTATTAAATGCCTCTTCCCCCCATGGATACCAATCTACTGGATTATTTACATGTTGTAGTAAATAGGGAGAGGTTTCATTAATTAAATGATTATGATGTTCTGAGGATTCCATATATAAGCTCCACCTTTTCTTTATGGTCTCCTTCTATCATACGAAATAGAATAATGGATTTCCAGAAACTGTACAGTAACGGGTGATAATTTCTATTGCTATCAAAACGCTTTCATGATAATATTTTATCTGTAAACGGTTCCACATTTTCTTGAAGGAATGAATGAATATGACAGTAACTATTAAAGATGTAGCTAAAAAAGCAGGTGTATCAGCGGCTACTGTATCAAGAGTACTTAATAATAGTGGATATGTATATGAGGATACAAGGAAAGCAGTTATGGAAGCAATTAATCACCTGCAATATAAGCCTAATGAAGTTGCACGGTCTTTGTATAAAAGAACATCTAAGTTAATTGGACTTGTATTACCAGATATTACAAACCCATTTTTTCCTGCATTAGCAAGAGGAGTAGAAGACAATCTTCAACAACAAGGGTATCGTGTTATTTTTGGTAATACGGATGGTGATACCACAAAGGAAATGGAATATATTGATACATTTTTACAACATAACGTTGTTGGATTAATAGCTTCTGTGGATCACTTGCATCATGAAGTGCTTACTAATTTGCGTGTACCGGTTGTTACAGTCGATCGTATTACCGAAGAACTTCCTGCAGTGTATGCAGATCATAAATCAGGAGGGCGATTAGCTGCAGAAAAATTAATATCATCTGGTTGTGAAAAAATTGTTGTTCTAAGAGGGCCGCAAGATGCGAAACCGTTATATGATCGATTTCAATCAGCGATGCAATATTTAAGTGAAAAGAACGTTTCGGTCAATTTTATAGATTGTCAGTTATCTTTTGAAGATGGTAGAAAGAAAGCAAAAGAGCTATTTAATCAATTCCCTGATACAGAAGGGATTATTGCTTGTAATGATTTAGTAGCTGCTGCGATGTTACATGAAGCTGTAACAAGAGGAATTAACGTACCAACTGATTTACAAGTAATCGGGTACGATAATATAACGATTAGTGAAATTGTGCATCCAAGTCTTACCACCATTCATCAGCCAACTTATGATATGGGCGTAAAAGCAGCAGACATGCTTATAAAACTCATAAATAAAGAAAAACTAGGTATGATACACGAACAATTACCTGTTTACTTAAAAGAAAGAAATTCAACATTAAATGGAGGAATATAGATGGTAAATATAACTGTAGTAGGAAGCTCATCAATTGACCTGGTCGTAACAGCTCCAGCAAGACCAAAGGCAGGAGAGACAATAATTGGTAATGATTTTCAAACGGTGCCAGGTGGTAAGGGAGCGAATCAAGCTGTAGCTGCATCTCGGTTAGGTGCAAATGTATCCATGATTGGAAGAGTAGGAAAGGATACGTTTGGTAAGGAAATTTTAAGCAATTTACAAGACAACGGTGTTTCTGTGGAGTATGTGGAACCGGTTACCGATGTTGCATCTGGAACTGCGCATATTACGTTAGCTGAAGAAGATAATAGCATCATTTTCGTAAAAGGTGCGAATGATTATGTGACGTCAGATTATATAAGAAAATCGATGGATAAATTGAAAGAAGCGGATATGGTGTTAATCCAACAAGAAATTCCTGAAGAGACGGTGGAGTTTGTAGTAGAAACTTGCCACGCTTTCGAAGTACCAGTGTTACTAAATCCAGCTCCTGCAAGAGAAGTATCCAATAGAGTAATAGAACGTGCCACTTATCTTACCCCAAATGAACATGAATTTGCGGTTATGTTTGGCAATGAGAACCGAAGCGATGTATTACAACTCTATCCTAATAAATTATTCATTACTGAAGGAAAAAATGGTGTACGCTACTATGACGGTGAAAAAGAAGTCGTAGTTCCTTCTTTTGAAGTTACCCCTGTAGACACTACTGGAGCTGGAGATACCTTTAATGCTTCATTCGCAGTTGCAATTGCAGAAGGTAAATCAATAACAGATGCAATTCGTTTTGCAAATAAGGCTGCATCGATATCGATTACAAAATTCGGTGCTCAGGGCGGAATGCCAACAAGAAAAGAGATGGAGGAATAAATCATATGAAGAAAAAAGGTATGTTAAATAGTCATATATCAAAACTTTTATCTGATTTGGGACATACCGATCAAATCGTTATTGCCGATGCAGGGTTACCTGTTCCAGAAGGAGTTAAAAAGATTGATGTAGCCTTAACTCCTGGTACTCCATCTTTTATAGAAGTACTAAATGCACTAATAGATGATATGGTCATTGAAGAAGTAACATTAGCTCAAGAGATTAAGGTAGATAATACTGAAAAACATAAGCAAGTAAAGGAACTTATTAACGATACACCAATAAGTTATGTAACCCATGAACAATTCAAATCGTTGAATAAACAAGCGAAAGCAATTATACGAACAGGAGAAACAACTCCTTACGCAAATTGTATATTACGATCGGGTGTTTTCTTCTAACATATGTATCAGGCAGAAATCTCCTTACTTCAAGACTATGCAGCTTACCTATAGTGAATAAGTTGGATATAAATTACCCGTAAATGTATGACGCTGTTCAAGGGCCATTAGGTCATGCACTTGTAGTAAGAACATTCAGTGCGGAAAACCGACACTGAATGTAGAGTTTTATTAAAGGAGGAGTGATTAAAAATGAAGATTGTCATGGAAAACATTCATAAATCTTTCGGTTCCAACAAAGTGCTCCAAGGTGTAGATTTCACATTAGAACCTGGAGAAATCCATGCGCTGATGGGAGAGAATGGAGCTGGAAAGTCTACATTAATGAATATTCTCACAGGTCTTTTCCCTTCAAACCAAGGTTCGATTACTATTGATGGAGTAAAAACACAATATAAAGATTCAAAGGAATCGGAGCAAGCAGGAATTGCATTTATACGTCAAGAGTTAAATATATTACCACAGATGACCGTATTAGAAAACCTGTTTATCGGTAAAGAAATGACAAATGCATTTGGATTCTTAAAAGAAAAAGTAATGAAGAAACAAGCAGAAGCAGTCTTCGATAGATTAGATTTTTCAATTCCTTTTGATAAAGAAGCGGGCGAATGCTCTGTTGGTGAACAACAACTAATTGAAATTGCCAAAGCGCTAATGTTAAACGCTAAAGTTATTATCATGGATGAGCCAACAGCTGCACTCACAGATAGAGAAATCGATAAGTTATTTGAAATTATGAAAGAGCTTACACAACAAGGAGTTTCATTGGTTTATATTTCACATCGCATGGAAGAAATTTTTGCGATTTGTGATCGTATTACTGTCATGCGAGATGGTACTTCTGTAACAACATCTTGGATCAAAGATACAAACTATAACGAGGTTGTCAAACAAATGGTAGGAAGAGAACTGGAAGAACGTTATCCTGATCGTACTCCTACATTAGGCGATCCAATATTACAAGTGAATAACTTTAATCGCAAAGGCTATTTCAAGGATATAAGTTTTTCCGTTAAAGAAGGAGAAATACTCGGTGTTTCCGGATTAATGGGCGCTGGACGTACAGAGATTATGCGAGCAATTTTTGGAATAGATGATGTAGATCAAGGGGAAATAATCCTCGATGGTAATAGAATGACAATTAAAGATCCAACAGATGCGATGAAAGCAGGAATAGCATTCATTACAGAAAACCGAAAAGATGAAGGATTAGTTTTAGACTTTTCGATTAGAGAGAACATAGGTTTATCAAATTTAAAAAGCTTCTCCAGTAAAGGGTTTATCAAAGGTAAAGACGAAAAAGATTTTGTTGAACTTATGATAAAGCGATTACAAATTAAAACACAGACCCAGGAGCTACCTGTAGGTAACTTATCTGGTGGGAACCAGCAAAAGGTTGTCATTGCAAAATGGGTAGGGACATCGCCAAGAGTATTAATTATGGACGAACCTACTAGAGGAATAGATGTTGGAGCAAAACGAGAAATTTATCAGTTGATGAATGAATTAACAGAACGAGGCTTAGCAATTATAATGATTTCTTCTGATTTACCAGAAGTACTTGGAATGAGTGACCGAGTAATGGTTATACACGAAGGGAAGATTGCAGGAGAATTAGCACGAGAAGAAGCCACGCAAGAAAAAATAATGACATATGCTACAGGAGGGAATGGGCATGAAAAATAATAAAATAGATTCGATGTGGCAAAAAGTAATTCCGTTAATAGCTTTAGTATTACTAATTGTCACTGTTACCATCATGAATCCAGCATTTTTAGATCCAGCAAATATTATGAACTTACTAAGACAAATTTCTATTAATGGATTAATTGCGTTTGGTATGACATTTGTAATTTTAACAGGCGGAATAGACCTCTCAGTAGGCTCAATTCTTGCTTTGTCAAGTGCGATAGCGGCTATTATGATGACGTCTGGAATTGATCCTATTTTAGCCGTGATTATCGGTGTTTTATTAGGTGCTGTTTTTGGGGCGCTGAATGGTATTTTAGTATCAAAAGGAAACTTGGCACCATTCATTGTTACATTAGCAACAATGACCATATTTAGAGGATTAACATTAGTGTTTACAGATGGTAAACCGGTAACTGGATTAGGAGATTCTTATGCCTTTCAATTATTTGGTAAAGGATACTTTTTAGGAATACCGGTTCCGGCAGTAACGATGATTATTGCTTTTGTGATTCTTTGGTTCTTACTTCATAAGATGTCATTTGGACGTAAAACATATGCAATCGGTGGGAATGAAAAGGCAGCAAAAATATCAGGTATTAAGGTAGACCGTGTAAAAATCTTTATTTACTCTATCAGTGGTATGATGGCAGCGTTAGCAGGAATGATTCTTACTTCACGTCTTAATTCTGCTCAACCAACTGCAGGTACTTCCTATGAAATGGACGCTATTGCTGCCGTAGTTCTTGGTGGTACAAGTCTTGCTGGAGGGAAGGGACGTATAGCAGGTACGTTTATCGGGGTATTGATTATCGGTATTTTAAACAATGGAATGAACTTACTAGGTATTTCCTCTTTCTATCAACAAGTAGTAAAAGGTGTCGTTATCCTAATCGCAGTACTACTAGATCGTAAAAAATCTTAACGAGGTGAATATAATGAAGAATTTCCAAATAGCATTATTAAGTGTAATGTTATTATTTTTAGCAGCATGTTCCATGGAAAGTCCATTTGTAAATAATGGTTCAGATAACGAAGGGAATATAAAAATTGGACTAAGTATTTCTACAATGGAGAATCCTTTTTTTGTTACATTGCATGATACGATTGTGAAAGAAGCGGAAGAACAAGGCATGGATATTGTTACTGTAAATGCACAAGATGATGCCTCAGTGGAAATTAGTGGAATAGAAGATTTAGTTCAACAGCAAGTAGATATCTTATTAATTAACCCAACAGATTCAGCAGCGGTATCTTCAGCGGTACAATCTGCAAATGCTGCAGATATTCCTGTTATTACAATTGATCGTTCAGCGGATGAAGGAGAGGTCGAAACATTAATAACATCAGACAATATATCTGGTGGAGAAATGGCAGCAGAATTTATCGCTGAAACAGTTGGAGAAGATGCAAATGTTGTTGAACTTCAAGGAATCGCAGGAGCATCAGCAACCCGTGAACGTGGTGAAGGCTTCCATAATGTTGCTGAAGAAAAACTGAATGTATTGGTTTCTCAACCGGCAAATTTTGATCGAACAGAAGGTTTAACGGTTATGGAAAATACGTTACAAGGGTATAACGATATTGATGCTGTATTTGCGCACAATGATGAAATGGCATTAGGCGCGATTGAAGCTATCAAAGCAACCGGAAAAGATATTGTTGTTGTAGGGTTTGATGGTGTAGATGATGCAATTGCTGCTGTAGAAGCAGGAGAACTAACAGCGACAGTAGCTCAACAGCCTGATTTAATGGGACAGGAAGCGATTAATACAGTGCAAGAAGTTTTTGCAGGGAATGATGTGGATGAATTAATTCCAGTACCATTAGACTTAAAAACAAAAGAATAATTATTGTAAGCCAAACGAACACGATAATTATTATTATTGTGTTTGGTTTGGCTTTTTTCATACTCTAGAATCTATTTCATATATAACGGGGAATAGAAAATATATTTCAAGCAATTAGGCGGGAATTAAGTTGCCTGTAATGACCGAATCTTCCACCTAACATTAAGTAGCATTATGCATAATTTATGCAAACGATTTAATAAAATTTAAATTTATTTAGAAGTTGAATTTCTATTACTTAGATGTTGTTATATCAATTATTGAGCATAGGTATAGTTAACTTTAATAGTATGGAAATTAAAACATACGATAAAAAAGGGTTGTTGGTTTCCTATGCTTATGATATTATTCAGATATATTAATGCAAACGTTTTCCTTGTTTGCATACCAGGGCATAAATTATATGTCCTAAATTAATATAGTGTTATGAAAGCGCTATTTTATAGTGTTTTCATAAATTACTAAAAAATACTACTTAGGGGTGGGGTTCATGAAAAGAAACAAAACGTTTCTTACAAAAGGGTTTATCGCATTTATGTTTGTAGCTGTACTTATTATAGCTGGTTGTTCTTCTGGTGATGAAAATGAAGAGTCAACAGATGGAAAAACAGTAGTAGATATTTTCCAATTTAAAGTAGAATTTAAAGAACAATTTGAAGAAATTGTTAAACAATATGAAGAAGAAAATCCTGATGTGAAAATTGATGTTCAAACAGTAGGTGGAGGAAATGATTATGCTGCTTCCTTAAAATCATCTTTTGCTGCTGGAAATGAACCGGCAATTTTCAATGTTGGTGGACCGACTGAAGTAGAGGAGTATCATGATTATTTAGCCGATCTTTCTGATACAAAAGCAGCTGAAGCAGCATTGGAAGGGACGTTAACAGGGGTTATGGAAGAAGATAAAATATTAGGACTTCCATATAGCCAAGAAGGATATGGATATATTTATAACAAAGAAATTTTTGAGCAAGCTGGAATCAATCCAGAGGAATTAACTACTTATGAAGCGTTGGAAGAAGCTTTCGCTACAATTGATAGTCAAAAAGAAGATTTAGGTCTTGAAGCAGTAATGGCTTTACCTGCTAAAGAACTATGGGTAATGGGGAATCACTTAGCAAATACGTATATCGCACCAGATTTTAATAATGATATTATGGAGGCTTATGAATCTCCAACTATTCCTTTTTCAAAAGGTGACGAATTACAACGTATGCTAGATTTACAGAATGAATATTCTGTACAACCAGTATTGAGCCTAGATTACTCTCAACAAGTAGAACAATTATTCTCAACTGGAAAAGTAGCAGTTATTCAACAAGGTAATTGGATTTATCCTACAGTAGAACAAATGGACGCGGAGTTTGCAGAAAACAATATCGGTATGATTCCAATTCCGGTTGACGGCTTGGAAGGCCAGTTGCCAGTTGGTGTTCCTCAATATTGGGTAGTAAACAAGAATAAAGATGAAAAAGTTCAACAAGCTGCAAAAGATTTCTTAGATTGGTTATATACATCCGATGCTGGTAAAGATTTTGTTTTAGATGAGTTTAAATTTATTCCTGCATATGAAGGGTATGATACAGAACGTATTGCTGATCCTCTCTCTCAAACAGTATATAAATATGCACAGGAAGGTGACACGATTGGTTGGGTGTTTATGGCATCTCCTGTAGGTTGGCAAGAAGATTCAATGGCGGTTAATATGCAGCGTTATTTAAGTGGAGATATTTCATGGGAAGAAGTAATTGAACAATCTACCGCTGATTGGGAAAACGCTAGACAATAACGTATGAAGAAATAGCCAACAAAATAATGAAGATTATTTTGTTGGCTATTAATATATCGGCATTAAGCAAAGGAGGGGAAGTAGTCATGAAAAATAGAAGTCTATCTTTCTGGTTATTTATGACACCAACATTGGTAGCTTTAGGTTTAGTAGTATTTGTTCCTTTTATATATGGTTTATTCTATTCATTTACGGATTGGAACGGATTACAAGCAAACAACTTTTTAGGATTTGAAAACTATATTAAATTATTTCAGGAAAGAGAATTTCTAAATGCAATTTGGTTTACGATAAAATTTGCAGTTGTATCTATTGTTCTTGTGAATATCATCGGTTTAGGACTTGCGCTTCTCGTTACGCAAAAATTAAAAACAAGTAACCTATTCCGTACGGTATTCTTTATGCCTAACTTAATCGGTGGATTGATTTTAGGTTTCATCTGGCAGTTTATTTTTGTAAGTGCATTTAATAGTGCAGGACAATTACTAGGACTAGAATTCCTACAAGGATGGCTTTCCGATGCTACTACTGGTTTCTGGGGATTAGTCATTTTAAATGCATGGCAATATGGCGGTTATATTATGATTATTTATATTGCTTATCTTGAAGCGGTTCCTCAAGAATTAATGGAAGCATCTGAAATTGATGGAGCAAATCCTTTTCAACGTTTTTGGAAAGTTACATTTCCACTAGTGGCACCTGCATTTACTATCAGCATGTTTTTAACACTGTCAAATGCATTCAAAATGTACGATCAAAACCTTGCATTAACTGGAGGAGGACCCTTCAAATCGACGGAAATGATCGCAATGGATATTTATAATACTGCTTTTAGTGATTATGATATGGCATTTGCTCAAGCAAAAGCAGTTGTATTCTTTGTCCTCGTTGCAGCTGTAGCTTTGACACAAGTGTACTATAATAAGAAGAGGGAGGTTGACCTATAATGAAAGAGAAAAAAAGAAATCGATTATTATTATTAATCTTAGGTTTATTCCTTACATTATTATGGTTATCTCCATTTTATTTAATGTTTGTTAATGCATTTAAAACAAAGAATGATATTTTCACAAATATTTTAGGATTTCCAACAGAATGGACATTAGATAATTTCGTGCAAGCTTTTATTGACTTAGATTTTGCTAATTCATTATTTAATTCAGTACTTGTTAGTTTACTAAGTGTCGGAATTATAATTATCTTCTCGTCAATGGCTGGATATGCACTTGCTCGAAATACGAGTAAACTAAGTGCGGTCTTGTTTATGATCTTTGTCGCTGCCATGTTAATTCCATTCCAATCTGTCATGATTCCACTTGTATCAGTCTTTGGTCAGGTTGACATGCTAAATCGTTGGGGATTAATTTTTATGTATCTTGGATTTGGTTCTAGTCTATCCATTTTCTTATATCATGGTGCAATGACTGGGATTTCTAAATCATTAGATGAAGCAGCTATCATTGATGGAGCAAATAAATGGCAATTATTCTGGAAGATTATCTTCCCGATGCTAAAGCCGATTTCTGTAACGGTGATGATTTTGAACTTAATCTGGATTTGGAATGACTATTTATTACCATCTCTTGTATTGAGTGCTAATGAAGCTACTATTCCATTGAAAATGTTCTTCTTCTTTGGTCAATATACGAAACAATGGCATTTAGCATTAGCTGGTTTAACTATAGCAATTATTCCAGTAATCATTATTTACTTTATTGCACAGAAACATATTATTAAGGGAGTATCAGAGGGAGCTGTCAAATAATCCTTTTGATTAAAAGAAAGGAGGCTGATTACCGTGTCGGTTACAATAAAAGACGTTGCAAGGGAAGCAAATGTATCACCTTCTACTGTTTCTCGAGTTCTTTCTGATAGTGATAAGATAAGTGAAAAGACGAAAAGAAAAGTACGAAAAGTTATGAATGAGTTAGGTTATCATATTAATTACAATGCAAGAGTACTTGTTCAAAAATCGACCAAAACAATTGGGATTGTAATGAAACACTCTGCCACTCATTCATGGCATAATCCATTTTTTCCAGAAGTATTAAGAGGGATTAGTACGTACTGTCACCATTTAGATTATAGTATCTCATTAACAACCGGAGAATCCGAAGATTCAATCTATAAAGAGGTAGTAAAGATGGTAAATGGAAAGCGAATAGACGGTGTTATTGTACTTTATTCAAAAAAAGATGATAAGGTCGTACCATTTTTAATCGAACAACAAATACCTTTCGTGGTGATTGGAAAACCGATGGAACATACAAATGAAATTATGTATGTCGATAATGATAATGTTCAAGCAGGAAAAGAAGCAACTGAATTTTTGATTGATCTTGGTCATGAAGAAATAGCTTTTATTGGAGATAACCCAGAATTCCAAGTCATTCAAGATCGAATGAATGGTTATAAAGAGGCTTTGTTATCAAATGCTCTATTATACCGTGAGGAATACATTAAATACGATGATAACAACAATAACCCAAAAGTTGTTACCGAGTTATTTAATGAAGAGATTGTTCCAACAGCATTTGTCATTTCTTCAGATATTCAAGCCATTAGCATATTAAAAATCTTGCATGAAAAAGGCTATCACGTTCCCAACGACATGAGTATCGTTACATTTAATAAAACGTTTATTACGGAATTATCAATGCCGTCATTAACAACCGTCAATACACAAACATATCAATTAGGTTATGAGTCGTCCAGGTGTTTAATAGAATTAATCAATGATCCAAACATGTTTAAACGAAGCGTAATTATTCCTACAGTGATGGAGTTGAGAGATTCTCATCAGAAGGTATTAAAAGTGTAATAGGTGAGCGTATACAGCATATTAAGGAGAGGATAAAAATGAACGTAGTTGTTTGGAATGAATATCGACATGAACAACAAAATGAAACCGTAGCTAATATTTATCCAGAAGGAATTCATGGTACGATAGCAGACTTTTTAAAAACAGCAAACTTAAAAGTGAAAACAGCAACACTTGATGAACCTAATCACGGACTTTCTGATGATTTACTAAAAGAGACGGATGTACTTATTTGGTGGGGACATAAAGCCCATGAAGAAGTAAATGATGAAATTGTAGAAAAAGTAAAACAACACGTATTAAATGGAATGGGATTAATTGTATTACACTCTGGTCACTTCTCGAAAGTATTTAAGAGCTTAATGGGCACTGGTTGTGATTTGAAATGGAGAGAGGCAGGTGAGAAAGAACGCGTTTGGAATGTAGATCCTACTCACCCAATCACTCAAGGTATTGGTCAGTACTTTGAAATTCCTCAAGAGGAAATGTATGGAGAACATTTTGATATACCAACACCAGATGAATTATTGTTTATCAGTTGGTTTGAAGGCGGGGAAGTATTTCGTAGTGGAGCAACATTTAAGCGTGGAAGAGGTAAAATATTCTATTTCCGTCCTGGACACGAAACGTATCCTACATATCATCAAAAAGAAGTTCAACAAGTTATTGTGAATGCGGTTAAATGGGCGAAAAATACGGATACACCTGTTCATAAGTATGGAAATGTACAACCGTTAGAAAAAATTAAGAAAAAATAAGGATGGGGGAAATGAAAATGGCAAAAGTACGTGTAGCCGTTATTGGTTGTGGAAGTATTGCAAAAAATCGTCATTTAATAGAATATAGAGCTAATCAACAAGTAGATATTGTGGCAGTTTGTGATATTGTCGAAGAAAGAGCGAAACAAACTGCAGAACTACATGAAGCAAAAGCTTACACTGATTATAAGCAATTATTAAATGAGGAAGATATTGATGCAGTAAGTGTATGTTTACCTAACTATTTACACGCTCCAGTAAGCATTGCCGCTCTAGAAGCAGGTTGCCATGTTTTATGTGAAAAACCAATGGCCACTTCAAAAGAAGAAGCGGAAGAAATGATCCAAGCTGCGGAGAAAAATAATCGCAAATTAATGATTGGTCATAACCAACGCTTTGTTCCATCTCACCAAAAAGCGAAACAGCTTATTGAAAGCGGTGAACTAGGTAAAATCTATAGTTTCCGAACAACATTTGGTCATGGTGGTCCTGAAGGATGGAGCGCAGATGGAGTTGATAGTTGGTTCTTTAAGAAAAATGAAGCTTTTGTGGGTGCGATGGGTGATTTAGGAGTACACAAAGCAGACTTAATGCGTTATTTATTAAATGAAGAGTTTGTAGAAGTAGCAGCTTTCGTCGAAACAAGTGCAAAAGAAAAAGCAACCGTTGATGACAACGCAACATTGGTTATGAAATCAGAAAGTGGCATTATCGGTACATTGGCAGCTAGTTGGGCTTATAATGCTAAAGAGGATAATTCGACAGTTATATTTGCTGAAAATGCAGTTGTTCGTTTAGAAGATGATCCAAACTATTCTATGATTGTACAGTACACAAATGGTGAAGTTGTAAAATATGAACTTGGTGGGATTCAATCAAATGAAGAAGGTGGGCAAACAACTTCTCATGTAATTGATCACTTTATTAAGTCAATTACTGCTAATCAACAACCTCTTATCGATGGATACGAAGGGATGAAGTCGCTTAACGTAATTTTAGCAGCATTGTCTTCTGTAGAGACAATGCAAATTTTTCAAATGGAGAAGTGAAATCAATGACTAAGTTAAGAATGGGTATTATCGGTGTTGGAGGTATTGCAGAAAGTAGACATATCCCTGCTTACCTTCATCTTAACAAAATAGTTGAAGTTACAGCTGTTTGTGATGTGAATTCAGTACGAGCAAAAGAAGTTGCTAATAAATTTGAGATTGAACATGTTTACGATGATTATCATGCTATGTTTTCTATTGTAGATGCTGTGACTATCTGTACTCCAAATAAGTTTCATGCTGAAATTGCTATTGCAGCATTAGATGCTGGACTTCACGTTCTTTGTGAAAAGCCAATGGCAATGACTACTGCAGAGGCAGAATTGATGCTAGAAGCTTCTAAAAGAAATGGGAAGAAACTATCGATTGCCTATCATTATCGATTTGTGGAATCCGTACAATTAGCAAAGAAAACGATGAACGAAGTAGGAGATCCTCTAGTTACTAGAGTACAAGCGATGCGACGTCGAAAAGTGCCAGGCTGGGGAGTTTTTACGAATCAACAAATGCAGGGTGGAGGGAGTTTAATTGATTGGGGTTGTCATTTATTAGATGCAGCTTTATGGTTGCTAGATAAACGAAAACCAGTGGAAGTGATTGGGCAGACGTATAATCGATTATCGAAAACTCCAAATCAAATTAATGAATGGGGAGCTTTTGATCATGATACATTCGATGTAGATGATCATGTTACCGCGTATATACGATTTGAGGATCATAGTACCATGTTGTTTGAATGTTCTTGGGCAGCAAATATTAAAGAGGATATGACACAAATCAGTATTTCTGGTGTAGATGGCGGTCTTCAAGTATTTCCTTTTGAATCCTACAAGTCAAAACACGGGGCATTTACAACAAGTAGTGCTTATGTGCAAGATGACCAACATCAAGCAGGGATTTTACAGGCAAAGAACTTCATAGAAAGTTGTTTAGGACATGCTGATCTTGTCAATAAACCTGAGGAATCGCTCCAAGTAACACAATTAATTGATGCAATTTATGAATCTAGTATTTCGGGAAGAAGTGTAAGAATACCATAAGGTGAAACTCCATTCAGTGAGTTTACATTCTCGCTCACAGAATCGGACATATACTAGTTAATCCAATTGCCTAATTCTAACCGTTTTAAAGTGGATATATTACTACGCGTTACTAACAGGAAAAATAAATTTTGGAGGGGATTATATATGAAACTAGGTGTTTTTACTGTTTTATTTGCAGAAAAATCATTCGAAGAAATGTTAGATTATGTACAAGAGTCGGGCTTAAAAGCAGTAGAAATTGGCACTGGCGGAAATCCTGGAACAGCACATTGTAATGTGGATGAGTTATTGGAAAGCGAAGAGAAGCGTAAACAGTTTAAAGAAAAAATCGATGCAAGAGGACTAACCATTAGTGCATTAAGCTGTCACGATAATCCAATCTCGCCAAATAAAGAACATGCTCAAAAAGCTCATGATGATTTTAGAAAAACTGTACGTCTAGCAGAATTATTAGAAGTGCCAGTAGTTAATACTTTTTCAGGGACACCAGGTTCACATGAGGGTTCGAAATATCCAAATTGGCCAGTTACGCCTTGGCCAACAGAGTACTCGGATATATTACAATGGCAATGGGAAGAAAAACTTATTCCATACTGGAAAGAACAAGCAGAATTCGCCAAAAATCATGGGGTAAAGATTGGTCTTGAATTACATGCAGGATTTTTGGTTCACACTCCTTATACCTTACTTAAGTTACGTGAGGCTACTAATGATGCAATTGGTGCAAACTTAGACCCAAGTCATCTCTGGTGGCAAGGAATTGATCCAGTAGCTGCGATAAAAATATTAGGAAAAGAAGGTGCGATTCACCACTTCCATGCAAAGGACACCTATATCGATCAAGATAATGTAAATATGTATGGTTTAACCGATATGCAACCTTATGGTGAGGTGCAAACCAGGGCATGGAGTTTCCGTTCTGTAGGTTATGGTCATAGTATTCAAGAGTGGTCCAATATTGTAAGTGCGTTACGGACTTACGGTTATGACTATGTAATCAGTATTGAACATGAAGATCCAATAATGTCGATTGATGAAGGATTTCAGGCAGCTGTAAAAAATTTAAAAGCGATTAATATGGAAGAATCTCCTGCTACTATGTGGTGGGCATAAAATAAGTTTAATAAGGCTGAGCGTAGAAATTACTTAAATTAGGTCGACTGGTGGGGTGAGACTTTTGTTTGCTAAAAACAATCGGAGGTCTCACTTATCCAATTATTATTCTTATAATGGATCTAGTCAATTTCAAAATTGCTAAAATTTCATTTAAAAAGCGAACGCTTTAGTGATAATGTAATTTAGCGTTCGGATTAAAACAATTACTTGGCTTTGAACGGAATGGATGGCGGCGACTCCTGCTCAGAACAGCGAGCTGAAGATTCACTTGAAAAGTGTCTTCTTTTCAAATTAGCTGAAGCCGTGCCTGTGGAAAGCGTCCGTCTGCAATGAAAATCAAAATAGCGAACATTCGGTTTTCACACAAATCATCTTATAATGAAAATGATTCGATTGAGAACGTTTACATCAGGAGGTATTTTAATTGCGAGAGTCGGGTTTGATGGGAAATATTTATACTATATGTGAATGGATAATGCGCTTTTCTGTAACAAATTTATTGTGGATTCTATTTAATATTCCACTAGTATTTATTGGGTTAAGCTTATTATTTATAAACAGTATTCAAGATGCAATTATATTAACTCCTTTTCTTCTTCTATGTTTTCCATTTTGCTTGTTTCCAGCAACATCTGCTATGTTTGCGCTTGTAAGAGATTGGATAATTAATCAGGAGAAAGCGTCAATACTAGGTACTTTTTGGGGATATTATAAAGAAAACTATAAGCAAAGTATGCAAGCTGGAATTATTTTCGCACTTTTATGGTTTATTTGGGCAGTAGATTATTCTTATTTTCAACAAGAAAATATAGTACTCATGTTTGTTTTTCTCATTATGGGAGTAATTTTATATGTATTTACACTATTATTTTTTAGTGTAATTGTACATTATAATTTAGATTTAAAGACATTATTAAAAAAGGCATTTATTTTAACGGTTGGAAGTCCTGTGCTATTTTTCTCAATTATCATAGTGACAGGAATAATACTGCTTGTAAGTATACAAAATTTGCCTATAATTATTCCTTTCTTTACCGGAAGTCTAATTGCTTTTATTACATTTTCTGCTTTTTATCGATTTTTTTTACGTGTAAAGGAAGAGGGAAAATAAAACGTTATTACTACCTTATAAAAGGAGGCGTTTTTCAAGGGAATGGCCACAGTCCGCGAATATTAAAAGCTCCCATCCCCACTGAAGTCGCCTCCTATCATAAAGTTAAAACTTATTCTTTAAATTCCCAGCCTTTTTGAAAAAAATATACCGGTTATGAATAATTTACTTTTATTATTTTGAAACTATTTTCCTCACATCTTATTGGAGTGTTAATATTGAAATCATCTTCCTCCCATAAATCGAAGGCACTGTTCCACTTGGTTACCGGAAGTGATACTTCGAGAGCCTGATTACTTGGGTTTATAATAATGTAAATTTCCATATGCTGTTGAGAAAGTTTATAAATGAAATAATTATCACCAGTTTTTACAAATGAAAATTCTCCTTGATTTGCAATAGCCTTTTCCGTTTTCCGCACATGAATTAATTTTTTAAGGAAAGATTTTAATTCTACATTTTGTTCATTATCGTCCCAAACCATACATTCTCTGCAACCAGGATCTCCTTCTCCAGTCATTCCAATTTCATCTCCATAATAAATACAAGGGGAACCTGGCATCGTTAATAATAATATATATAGAAGTTTTGCTTTTTCGACTTGATTGTTACAATGTGTTAAAACTCTGGGAGTATCATGACTGCCTAATAGATTAAATGCTACTTCATTTACGTTCTGTGGATAAGAAAGTAGAACATTAGAAATTTGTTGGACAAATTCTTTAACATCTATTTTTTCCTTTGCAATAAAATCAAGTGCAGCACTGGTAATTGGATAATTCATTACTGCGTCAAATTGATCTCCTTGTAACCAGGGCATCGAATCATGCCATATTTCTCCGAGAATATAGACATCTGGCTTTATGGATTTCACTTGTCTACGGAAATCTCTCCAAAATTGGTGATCCACTTCATTAGCTACGTCTAATCGCCACCCATCGATATCAAACTCTTCAATCCAATATGATGCTACTTTAAGTAAATATGATTTCACTTCCGGGTGCTCTGTATTTAGTTTTGGCATTGAACTTACATATGCAAAGGTGTCATAGTTTGGTGCTGGCTCTGTTCTCAAAGGAAAACTCTCGATATGGAACCATTCCTTATAAATAGACTTCTCTTGGTTTTTTAACACATCCTGAAATGGTTCAAAGAAATAGCCACTATGATTAAATACAGCATCAAGCATAATGCGAATTCCTCGTTGATGACAAGCTTTAACTAACTTTCGAAATGTCTGTTTATCCCCAAATTGAGGATCGATTTCCATATAGTCAATCGTATCGTATTTATGGTTAGAAAATGCTTTAAATATAGGCGTAAAATAAATACCGGAAATACCTAAATCTACAAGATAATCCAAGTGATTGATTATACCTTGAAAGTCACCACCAAAAAAATTTGTAGGTGTAGGGGAAGTGCTTCCCCAAGGTAAAGTTCCAGGAGGATTAATTTTTTCATTTCCGTTCGCAAATCGTTCAGGAAAAATTTGATACCATACGGTTTCCTTTACCCATTCTGGTGCTTGAAATTGATCTATTGGGTTTAAAAAAGGGAAGCAGAAGTAATAAGCAGTGTCATCATTTGGAATTTCTTTATAAAATCCTTTCTCTGTATAAATAAGAGTTTCTTTAGTATCAGATAATTGAAATCCATATCTTATTCGACGTGTTTTACAATAAATTTCAATTTGCCAATAATCGAATAGCTTGTCGGAAGCTACGAGACGCATGTCTGCCTTGTTATAAATCCATCCTGAATCATCCCAATTATAAGGATCTGCATAGATAAGTGTGACTTTTACTACATCATCTTTCTTTGTTTGTAAACGAATGTGTAAAGTATTCTCTTTGTAAAGGTAAGCATAATTATTCTTTGGTCGATGAAATACTGCTTCTTTTAGCATCAGTTTTCTCCTCCTATAAAAATAAAATAACCCCAACTTCCAACGTGGTACTGCTGGAAACCGGGGTTGTTGTGTAATTACAAAGCATTGCCCTTAAATTGTACTATATCTATTAGTACATAAAATTTGTTAAAAGTCAATAAATTCAAAAATATTTTGTGAAAGCGCTTGCGCAAAAGTTTTGTTTCGTATAAAATTAAATTGTAAACAATGTGCAACCGGTTGCGCAAACTTATAATACGGAGTCGTACATTGGATTAAACAATAATAGGGGGAGTACGAATGAAGAAAAACTTGAGGTTTTTATTAATTGCAATTCTAGGCTTATCTATTTTGTTGGTTGCTTGTGCACCTGAACGAGACGAAGAAGCAGGTAGTGAAGGAGATAGCAGTGGAGAAGCTGCTGAAAAACCAGATGAATTAGTAATCTGGGTAAATGATCAAGAAGAACAAATTGAAGCGATAGAGAATATTACTCAGAAGTTTGAAGAACAAGAAGGAATTCAAGTTAAATTAGAAACAAAATCAATGCTTGATCAAATGCAAGAATTATCATTAGCTGGTCCAGAAGGAAATGGTCCAGACCTATTTTTTCAGCCTCATGACCGTATTGGAAATATTGTTGCTCAAGGTTTAGCAGAGCCTGTAGACCTGACAGATGAACAATTAAATGAGTATGTAGATACTGCAGTAGAAGCAGTTACGTATACGTATGATGGAAATACAAACATTTATGGAATACCTGCTGTAATTGAGACTTATGGAATTTTTTATAATAAAGCATTACAAGAAGAAGCTCCTGAAACAATTGAAGATTTACTTACAGTTCTAGAAGAAAATTCAAATCCTTCAGAAGATCAATTTGGATTTTTAATGCGTCCAAATGACTTATATTTTAATTTTCCATTCTTTAAAAATTATGGCGCTTATATCTTTGGAGGAGATACTGGGAACTATGATATAGAAGACATTGGGTTAGCAAATGAAGGTGCAATTGAGGGAGCAGAATTGTATCAATCCTTCTTTGGAGAAGGTAAGATTCCAACCTCAACTACTGGTGATGTAATCGATGGATTATTTACAGAAGGAAAAGTTGGTTCAGTAATTAGTGGTCCATGGAGCGTTCCTGGCTATAATGAAGCGTTAGGTGAAGATTTAGGATTCGCACCATTTCCTAGGATTAATGATCAACCAACAGAAACGTTTGTTGGTGTGAAATCTTGGATGGTCTCTTATTACTCTGAGAATAAAGAATGGGCAAAAGAATTAGCGGTATTTATGACGAATGAAGAAAATCAAGGTGAGTATTTTGAGATTGCAGGGGAATTACCGCCAAATGCAAAAGCTTTAAGTAATATAGAAGATCCAATTTACGCTGCATTTGCTGAGCAGATTGAACATGGGTTTCCTATGCCAAGTGCTCCAGAGATGGCACAAGTTTGGGAGCCGATGAATAATGCTTTACAATTCCTTGCTGAAGGAGAAGATCCTAAAACAGTACTGGAAGAAGCACTAGAACAGGTTCAAACAAATATTGATGCAAGTGGTGGAAGTAACTAGAGGTTGAGAAAAAGTATTTACTTAAAGGTGAATAGGTATTGAAACCCCGCTTCAGAAATATACTGCTCTTATTCTAAGGCGGCTGGTGAGCCTCCGGATGCTCCGAATTCCGGGGGCTCGCCTAGGGGTTTTGTTCCATAGTACCTCCGTATATTTCTTACGCTTATTCTAGCTTTCATTGGACTTTTGACTAAAACTTTTTGTTATGTTCCAACCTCATAGATGTAAGCATAAAAAATGAAATATTGGGTGAATTCAGTAGAACAAAATACATTATTTAATGTTACTTGAATTAATTCATAATTGCTAAGTTTTATTTAAAAAACGAACATTTCAGTGTTTTTTACATAATAGTATTAGTTTTAGCAATTATTTGGCTTTGATTGTAATGAAAGATGGCGACTCCAGCAGGCATAACAAGAGATGAAGATTCACTTGAAAGTGTTCTTCTTTTCAAGTTAGCTGAAGCGTTGCCTGAGGAAAGCGTCCGTCTTGTAATGAGAATCAAAACAGCTAACATTCGGATTTCACATCAAAATCTTATTATGAAATTGATTCATTCACATAGAAATTTAGTTTATAAGGAGGGAAATTGAATGTTTGCTCCATCAGAACCTCAAAATCACGAGAAAAAGGAAAAAAAATATAAAAAACATAATCCTACCGTAGCGATGATATTATCTATTCTCTTTGCTGGTCTAGGTCAAATATATAATCGTCGATTTTTAAAAGGTATCTCTTTTATGGTGATAGAAATTGCCTTTATCATTACATCGTTGGAAGCAATTAACTTTGGGTTATGGGGATTACGAACATTAGGAACTATACCAGGAACGGATCACTCTATTCGTTTGTTAGTATTAGGGGTTTTATCATTAATTGTAACAATTATCGTTATAACCTTGTATGTATTTAATGTTATAGATGCAAGAAAACAAGCTAAAAAAGTTAGATCAGGATGGAAACCACTCAAGTTCCGTCAATCTATCAAAGAAATCTATGATTATTCTTTTCCATATTTAATGACTTTTCCCGGATTAATCTTAATGATTTTTGTCGTTATTTTTCCTTTGTTATTTTCGATTTTATTAGCTTTTACAAATTATGATTTATATAATTCACCTCCACGTAATTTAGTAGATTGGGTAGGGTTAGATAATTTTAAAAATTTATTTACTGTACCAATTTGGCAGGATACATTCTTAAGTGTTTTTTCATGGACAATTGTTTGGACAGTAGTTGCAACTACATTACAGATTGCTCTCGGATTCTTCTTAGCCGTATTAGTAAATGATCCTCGTGTCAAATTTAAAAAATTAATTAGAACAATATTGATTTTACCGTGGGCGGTCCCGGCTTTTGTGACAATATTAGTATTTGCAGCTATGTTCAATGATGATTTTGGAGCAATTAACAGAGACATGATTATTCCGTTATTTGGTGGAGAAGGCATTGCTTGGTTAAGTGATCCATTCTACAGTAGGATTGCGATTATAATGATCCAAACATGGCTAGGATTTCCGTTTATCTTTGCCTTAATTACAGGAATTCTGCAAAGTGTATCAAAAGATTGGTATGAGGCTGCTGACATTGACGGAGCTTCTCGTTTCCAAAAATTTAAAACCATCACATTTCCGCATGTAATGTTTGCTGTTGCACCGCTATTAATTATGCAATATGCGCAGAACTTTAATAACTTTAACATTATTTATCTATTTAATGAAGGAGGTCCTCCAGTAAGAGGACAAAATGCAGGTGGGACCGATATACTTATTTCTTGGGTATATAAACTAACATTTGATACAAATAATTACTCGATGGCAGCTGTGATATCCATCATCATGGGGTTAATTGTATCTGCCTTTGCTTTTTACCAGTTTAGGAAGACAAGATCGTTTAAAGAAGAGGGTGAAATATAATGAACTCAAGTCGAAAATCAAAATTAGAAGTAACCGGTATTTACTTGATTATCGCTATTGTAGCAGTAATTATCTTTTATCCCTTAGTTTGGACAATTGGAATGTCATTTAACCAAAGTACGAGTCTATACTCATCTAGTATTATTCCAGAAAATTTCTCTTTAGATCATTATAAATGGTTATTTAGCCCCGAGAGTGATTATTTATTATGGTATAAAAATTCTCTTATTGTATCTATTGCTAACGCAATCGGTAGTGTTGTTTTAACTGCATTGGTTGCATATGCTTTTTCAAGATATCAATTTGTAGGTAGGAAAAATGGTTTGTATGTATTTCTGTTATTGCAAATGTTTCCTGTAATGATGGCAATGGTGGCATTATATATCTTTTTAAATATGATTGGTTTATTAGATTCTTTATTTGGACTAATTCTTATCTATTTAGGAGGACAAATACCATTCAATGCTTGGTTAGTGAAAGGGTATTTTGATACGATTCCAAGAGAATTAGATGAGGCAGCAAGAATTGATGGAGCAGGTCACCTGAAAGTATTTTGGAGTATCATGCTACCTTTAGCAAAACCAATCTTGGCAGTAGTAGCGTTATTTAATTTCATGGCACCGCTATTTGACTTTTTACTCCCATCTATCGTACTTTCGAGTGAAGAAAATTACACATTAGCAGTTGGTTTATATAACTTCATTAATGACCAATTCTCGAATAACTTTACACGTTTTGCGGCTGGTTCTGTCTTGGTAGCAGTTCCAATAGCAGTAATTTATTTATTTTTGCAACGTTATCTCATATCAGGGTTAGCAGCAGGTGGAACAAAAGGGTAGAATAGAGTAATATACGAAATATATGTTGTAAAGAACAGCTAGAAGGTGAAAGAATGGTTACGATAAAAGATATTGCCAAAGCGACAGGTGTATCCCCATCAACAGTTTCAAGAGTAATTGCTGATAATTCACGTATTAGTGAAGAAACAAAGGCAAAGGTAAGAAAAGCGATGGGAGATTTAGGTTATTTCCCTAATCTGACTGCACGTAATTTAGCAGTTAAATCAACAAAAACAATTGGGGTGATATTACCTTCTTCCGCAGATAAATCATTACAAAACCCATTTTTCTCAGAAATATTACGAGGAATTGGATCTGTTACACATAAACTTCAATATTCTATGATGCTTTCCTCTGGTCAAACAGAAGAAGAGATTTATGCTGAAGTACAAAGAATTGTATTAGGGAGTTATGTAGACGGAATTATATTGTTATATTCTCGTTTGAATGATCGGGTAACTCAATTCCTAGTGGAAAAAGACTTCCCATTTGTAATTGTAGGTAAACCTCAAGAGGTTAATGATAGAACTACATATGTAGATAATGATAACATTCAGGCTGGAGAAGATATCACTTCCCATTTAATTGAGACTGGTCATAATCGAATCGCTTTTATTGGTGGCGCAAAAGATTTAGTCGTTACCATAGATCGTATGCAAGGTTATACTAATGCACTTAAAAAAGCGGATATACCAATATTAGAAGAGTATCTAATTCATACAGAGTTCTTAAAATCTGGTGGAAAAGAAGCAGTGGAAAAGATTCTTCGTTTACCTGAGAGACCTGATGCAGTCGTAGTAAGTGATGATTTAATTAGTATTGGTGTAATTGGAATGTTAGAAGAGTCGGGATTAAGTGTACCAGAGGATATTTCCTTAGTAAGTTTTAATAACGCTTATCTTTCAGAAATAATTCACCCTGCTTTAACAACGATAGATATTCAAATTTATAAACTTGGCGTAGAATCAGCAAAGGCTATTATCGAAAAAAAAATTGGGATAGATGATCCGAAACGAATAATTATTCCGCATTATATTATCTATCGAGATTCTGTAAAAAGAAAATCATAAAAGAATAGTTGAAAGAAGGGGTGGGGGGTGTATGCACTCTCCATTTTTTTTCGCAGTACTGGGGAGTAATATCCCATTTTAAGACAATGCGTATTAAGGAAAGAAGAAAAGTTAGAATACTAGTAACTGCAAGTTATGAACATTCAGGGCAAGAACGAAAACTCCCGTTGATAAAGTTTCACTTTAATTGATGGATTGATTCGACTTCGTGATAACATGTACGTAACACCATTCCTTCAACTTCGAATTAATTTTACTATTTCATATCCAAGGAGGATCAATTATATGAATAAAATATGGTGGAAAGAAGCAGTTGCCTATCAAATATATCCAAGGAGCTTTATGGATTCAAACGGTGACGGTATTGGTGATATTCAAGGAATAATTTCAAAGCTAGATTACATTAAGGATCTTGGTATTGATGTTATTTGGGTTAGTCCTATTTATGAATCTCCTAATGATGATAATGGATATGATATAAGTGATTATCAGGGTATAATGGATGAGTTTGGCACCATGGCGGATTTTGATGAACTATTAGAACAGGTTCATAATCGCGGTATGCGTCTGATTATGGATTTAGTAATTAACCATACATCTGATGAGCATCCTTGGTTCATAGAGTCTCGATCATCTAAAGATAATCCATACCGTGATTATTATATTTGGCGTTCAGGTAAGAACAATCAGGAACCGAATAATTGGGCTTCCATTTTTGGAGGATCTGCTTGGGAATATGACGAAATGACAAATGAATATTTTATGCACATATTTTCTAAAAAACAACCAGATCTTAATTGGGAAAATCCAAAGGTGAGACAAGAACTATACAATATGGTCAATTGGTGGTTAGACAAAGGAATTGACGGTTTTCGTGTTGATGCAATTTCTCATATTAAAAAGATAGCTGATTTTCCAAATCTACCTAATCCTGAAAATAAAAAATATGTTCCTTCCTTTGAAGGTCACATGAATCGTGATGGAATACACAAATTCCTACAAGAGTTCAAAGAAAAAACATTAGACAAATATGATGTTATGACTGTTGGGGAAGCGAATGGAGTAGCTATTTCACAAGCCGAAGACTGGGTTGGTGAGGATAATGGTGTATTCAATATGATATTTCAATTTGAACATTTGGACTTATGGGGGAAAAATACGGATAAAGGTTTAGATTTGAAAGCGTTAAAACAAACCTTATCCAAATGGCAAAAAGGACTAGAAAATATTGGTTGGAATGCATTGTTTTTAGAAAATCATGATCAACCAAGGTCAATTTCTAGTTGGGGTGATACAACAACATATCATAAAAAATCTGCGAAAGCACTCGCTACACTGTATTTTCTTATGAAAGGGACTCCATTTATTTATCAAGGACAAGAAATTGGGATGACAAATGTTCATTATTCTTCCATAGATGATTATGATGATGTAGATGCTAAAAATCTTTATGAAGAAATGATACATGAGGGAGCTTCTTCCAAAGAAGTACTTGAGATTATTTGGAAGACAGGAAGAGATAACTCGCGTACTCCAATGCAGTGGAATAGTTCTCAAAATGGTGGTTTTACTAGTGGAAATCCTTGGTTAAAAGTGAATGATAACTATACTAATATAAATGTTGAACAGGAATTGAATGATGTAGATTCTATATATCACTATTATCGTAAGTTGATTGAAATACGAAAACAACATGAAGCGTTAATTTATGGTGAATATGATTTAATTTTAGAAAATCATCCACAAATTTACGCTTATACGAGAACATTAGATGAAAAGCAATTTGTTGTTTTTGTGAACTTATTTCCTGAAAAATGTAGTTTTGAATTACCATCGTTTTTAGCTGAGGTAGAAAAGTCATTACTATTAACTAATTATGAAACTACATTGCATAAAGAATTACAACCATATGAAGCGAGAGTCTATCAAGTTAACTAACAAATAAACTGCCGAGTTGAATTTTCTCGACAGTTTTTTATTTTAAAAATTTACCCCCCGCTACAAGAAATTGGGGCTTAGCCAAACGAAATTCCCCGTTGAATGAAATTTCACTTTCTCTTAATCTTATGTTGCTGACATAATTTGAACAGGAATAAGCATAAGATTAACCAAGCAAAGGAGGAGTTCGTATGAGCTATTGTTTGGGAATTGATGGAGGTGGTTCAACAACCACGATGGCAATATCAGATAATACAGGGAATATTGTTGCTCATGTTCAGGGTGGTCCTTCTAATTTACAAGCTACTTCACTAGATGAAATAAAGGATCGATTTGAACAGTTAATTCAAAAATTAGAAAAGCAAGGTGGAGGGAGGATAAGTCAAATCACTTCTGTTTTTGCAGGAATCGCAGGAACAGGTTATGAGAAAAATAGATATTGGGTCGAAAGCTTATTGAATGAATTATTACCGCACGTTGAAAAAAAACTAGTTTTACCTGATATGATAAATGCATTATATTCAGGTACTTTTGGCGAATCAGGGATTGTACAAATAGCGGGAACGGGTTCGGTGACTTATGGAATTAATCCAGACGGAAAAGAAGTGCGCGTAGGAGGATGGGGGTATTTATTTGGAGATGAAGGTAGCGGTACTACATTAGGAATGAAGGCCCTACAAGTTTCACTTCGATATTTTGATGGTAGAGGAGAACCTACTATTCTTTTGGAAATAATCCAAGAACATTATAAAACAAATGATCCACAAGAAATTATTTCGAGAATCTATCAATCAAATCAGGTGAAACAAGAAGTAGCAAAGATTGCCCCCATGGTATTCCAAGCAGCTTTGAGAGAAGATCAATTAGCAAAACAGTTAATATATGAAGCTGCAAATGAACTTGCGTTGTCTATTGAAACAGCAGTAAACCAATTATATACAAGTGAAGAAGAACCAATTCCTGTAATCTTAAGTGGAGGTTTATTTCAAACAGAATTAATCCATACTTACTTAAAAGAAATGCTTGCTGCAAATGCTTCTGTTCATTTGATAAAGCCAACTCTTCCTCCTGTTGGTGGAGCGATTATCGGTGCGCAAATATTAATTGGTAATGAATTGACCGAAGAATTTCGACAGCATTTACAACAATCCTTTGATCAATTAAAGGAGAAAAGCTAGCAAACTATAAATGATTTGCTAGCTTTTTTTAGTATAAATATTAGATTAGCTAAGTATACTTTATTAGATTTACATAAAAGCCTGATTAGCCTTTTTTGTAAATTATTGGAAATAACATGGGTTTTAAACCCATGTGTTTCATAGAAATATTTATTAAAAGGGGGGAGTTTCAGATGAAGAAAAGCAGTTATCTACTAAGTTTAATGTTTGTTATTTCATTTTTTCTTGTAGCTTGTAACTCAGATGAAGAAGGTAAAGAAGATGGGGATAAAGGAAATACAGGAGAAGCTCAAACTGGTGAAATTGCTGGAGATCTAGAAATACAATATTTTGTTGGTGGATATGGCGATGCTTGGTGGAAAGAGGTTATCGGTGATTTCCAGGAAGCATACCCAGATGTAAATATTATAGAGCATGCTGGACCAAATATTAATGAAGAGATGCGATCACGTTGGGTTTCCAATGATCCACCAGATGTTGTCTATATTGATGGAGCAGGTTCCAATGAAACACAAATGGTGGAAGATGGGCAATTAATGAATCTTACTGAATGGTTAGATGGCATTGAATTGGAAGGTGGAGATAAGTTACAGGAGAGTTTTATCGTAGATCCTTCTGATTATGATGGAGAGATTTATACTTTACCTCTTGTGTTTGATACGTGGGGAACTTGGTATGATCGTGCATTATTTGAAGAAAAAGGATATACAGTTCCTACAGATTTCGATTCATTTATGGAATCAATGAGAGAAATTAAGAGTGGTGAAGACATTGAACCTTTTGTAACTAGTGGTCAGCATCCATATTATTTTATTCGTGGCATGTTATTCCCGGCATTTGCTGCTGCTGGTGGAGAAGAATATCTATCTGACTTAATTAAGGGTGAAGAAGGTGCATGGAGTAGTGAAGAAACCTTAGAAATCATGAAGAATGTGGAACAAATGGTCGACGAAGGAATGATTGATTCTGGTTTAGGAGCGTTAAATCATACACAATCACAAATGAATTTCTTGTTACATGATAATGCTTTTATACCAGTAGGCTTCTGGCTTCCAAATGAGATGGCTAACGATATTCCAGAAGGATTTGATTTCGGATTTATACCTTCACCAATGCAAGAGGCAGGGGAGCCATATGCGATTGTTCCAGATTTACGACCTTTAGCAATAGCTGAAAATGCAGAGAACCCGGAAGCTGCGAAAGCTTTCGTTGAGTTTGTATTCACAAGAGAGTATGCAGTTTCCTTCTCGGAACATACTGGAGCAATTATGAATTTGACTGATGTAGATTTAACGCAGAGTGATAAAGTTCCTGCTTACTTAACAGAAGCGAATGAAATGATTAATGATCCTTCCATCGTGCAGATATACAATAAGCCGCACCCTATGAGTGCAGATCTAGAGACGCCAATTGGTAATGCACTAATGTCGTTGATGCTTGGAAATGCTACAGCAGAACAATTTATTGAGGAAGCAGAGAAAGCAGCTGAAGCATATAGATAGCATATGTGTGAATGAGGCTCGGACATTGTCCAGTCTCATTCGGTATATTTTTTAGAAGAGAGTGGTTTGATGGTTCAGTCCAAAAAGCAAAAGTATACATTTCTAGCTGTATGTCTTATCCCAACATTCATTATGTTTAGCATTTTTACACTCTATCCATTGTTTAGTGGATTGTATTATTCGTTTTTTGAATGGTCGGGTTCTTCACAAGTGAAGACATTTATTGGTCTAGATAATTATATCCAATTATTTAAAGATGCGATTGTTCCAGATACGATAATCCATGATTATTTTTTAGTTGTGACAAAAGTGATTGGAATTATGATAATGGCAATGTTTTTTGCTGTGGCACTTACACAATTAAAACTTAAAGAAGCTCCCTTTTATCGAATCGTGTTCTTCTTTCCAAATATTATGTCAGTGGTTGTTATAGGTATATTATGGATGTTTATCTATAACCCAACAATGGGTTTAGTCAATTCTGGATTAGAAATACTGGGATTAGGTGATTGGGCAAAACCATGGTTAGGTAGTGAAAAATGGGCATTGCCAAGTCTTGTTTTACCATCTATTTGGGCTGGTATTGGTTTATTTATGTTGATGTTAATGGGAGGTATATCCAATATATCAAAAAGCTATTATGAAGCAGCTGATATTGATGGAGCAAGTGAATGGACAAAATTTTGGAAAGTAACACTTCCATTAGTCTGGCCACAGGTGAAGATATCTATTTTATATATCGTGATTACTACGCTCAATGGTTCATTTGTTATTGTGCAGGTAATGACAGGCGGTGGGCCAAATAACTCTACCCATGTGATGGGATCCTATTTATATCAGCAAGCTTTTGTACAATTCAACTTTGGTTATGGAGCTACAATTGGCGTAATGATTTTAGTATTATCATTGATTACAGTATTACTTTTACAGTTTGTATTACGGAGGGATAAAGTAGAGTACTAGCATAGCTAGGTGTGCCTGAGGGGGAATTATTTTGAAACGAAGCGTAGGTCAAGTATTGGGTAGGGCGGGAATACGAATCCCTTTAATCCTTTGGAGTATAGCAGTCTTATATCCAATCATTTGGATGTTCATTGGCTCTTTAAAATCAAATGCAGAAATTTACCGAAATCCTTGGGGATTCCCCGAAATCTTGAATTGGCAAAACTATGTGAATGCCTGGTCAAATTACAATATCGATACTAGCGTATGGAATAGTCTTATTGTTACCTTAGTCGGAACAATGTTAACTCTATTGATGGCAATACCAACAGCCTATGCGATAGAACGTATTAATTTTAAAGGAAGCAAGCTTTTATTTACACTTTATGTATCAGCGATGATGATTCCGATGGTATTAGGTTGGATTCCATTATTTTTTCTATTGTCGAATATTGGACTGCTTGATAATGTTTTTGGATTAGCAATTGTTTACAGTGTAAGCCAGCTTCCATTTACTATATTTGTATTGACAAGCTTTATGAGCACCATTCCAAAATCATTAGAAGAAGCTGCTTCTATTGATGGAATGTCTCCATATGGTGTGTTATGGAAAATAGTTACACCATTAAGTATGTCAGGAATTATAACAGTAACAATAATGAATGCTATTCAATTTTGGAATGAATATTTTATGGCGTTAATTTTCTTGAATTCTAGTGAAAATTACACGCTTGCATTGGCAATTGATTTTATAAGTAATGAGGCACAGTATACAAATGCATGGGGTACATTATTTGCAAGTCTTGTTATCGCCATAATTCCAGTAATTATTTTATACGCAATTTTTCAAAGAAGGATTGCTAAAGGTATGACGGAAGGAGCAATTAAAGGGTAATATTAAAATAATAGAATCTAATTACTTATTAAGCTACTTTGTAACAAAAGTAATTTTACTCTGTTCGATTTCCATTGCATACGGCCGCTTTTTAGTAGGAACGACTTCAACTAACTAGGGCTGAGCAGTAATACAGCTACTGAATTAATATAAAAGGTTTGTTTTTCTTGTATTAAAGGAATACGTATTAGGACACGTTATTGTTATTGGAGGAGAATAGAAGTGGCTAAAAACTATATTTATGGAAATACTCCATGCTTTTTAGATGGTGAGAAAGTATCTTTACAGGACAACTCCTATAAGAATAAGGATGTTCTTATTTACGGTGTTCCGTGGGAAGGTGCCGTCACATGGGGAGATTATACCGGTTGCGAACTTGGTCCAAAAGCAATTAGATTAAATTCAGAACGATACTCTGGTTATTTACCAGAATTAAATGATATCGATGTATTAAAGCATTACTCTTTTGGAGATTTAGGGGATGTAGATGTAGTGCCTGCAGATTCTCCAGAAACAATGCGAAGAATAGAGGACTTTGCCAGTAATGTTTGGGAGACTGGGAAATTTCCAATTGCATTTGGTGGAGATCATGGCATTACTTATCCAATAGTACAAGCATTAAGTAATGAAGTAGAAGGAAAGGTGGGGATTATTCATCTAGATGCACATTATGATAATCATCCTGATTATAATGGTGATCTTTATGCAAGAAGTACACCTTTTCATCGTATTTATGAAAGTGAAAGCGTACGTAATAAGAGTATTGTCCATATGGGGATTCATGGTCCACGAAATAAACCAGAAACAGGAACATATGCAAATGAAGTAGGAGCAACTACCATTTCCGTTCGTGAAATTAAACAAGCAAACAATCAACTTCATGAGCTAGCTAAAAAAGCGTATGATATTGCAAGTGAAGGTACCGATGCTGTTTATTTAAGTATTTGTAGTGATGTCTTGGATTTTGCATTCAACCCTGGTGGTCCAGTAGATGGTAATGGATTAACATCATATGAGTTGTTGGAACTTATTTTGGAATTTTCACAGATGGGAATAAATGGAATGGATTATGTAGAAGTCTATCCACAACAAGATACTAACGATAACTCATCTCATTTTGTTACCTATGCTGTTCTATATGCATTAGCTGGTAAGTTAATACACGACGAAAAAGAAAAAAGATAATTATAATAGGCTGAGTCATACTATGGGCGGGGAAAGGGAAGCACCTCCATAGAGAGTCTCCCATATTTCCTGTCACATCCCCAATATGTCTTAGTCTATCTGTAAAAAATATCCAACTAATCCATCATTGATGAGGAATGCCTGCATATATAGTCCTGACTTTTATTTTAAATTCATACAATATGCACTTGCTTGTAAATATGCTCACAAGTATGATGAAACAATAAAGGAGGGAATCGATGACACCCGAAATGATAGATCGATTACTAATGAATATTACAGAACTTTTAAATGAAGTCGAGAACATTCAGGAAAATAGCTATCAAATGGATGAATTGGTGAAGGAATTAGAATCAAAAATAGAAAATATGGAATCAAATATAGATGATTTAGAAAAAAATGCTAATCAATTGAATGACCGATTTTTCTCAGTAATAGATAAGGCGAAGGATACTATAAATGCTCGACATGTTGGGTAAGTCTATATTTATATAGGCCTTCTTCAATGAAGAAAGCCTTTTTTTATTAGCAAAATTTAGAAGAATAACAGTCCAATTGATATGGGAATAAAGCTAAATATTAAAATCATTACACAAAAGCCCATAATATCTCGAACTTTTAGTCCTGCAATCGCAAGTGCCGGAAGTGCCCAAAAAGGCTGTATCATATTTGTCCATGCATCTCCCCATGCAATACCCATTGCTGTTTTTGATGTGTCTGCGCCAATTTCAAGTGCAGCTTCAATCATAATTGGACCTTGTATTGCCCACTGTCCACCACCAGATGGAATGAAGAAATTAACGATACCCGCGCTAATAAAAGATAAAAATGGAAGTGTATATTCAGTAGAAATATTCACAAACCACATAGACAATACCTCTGAAATTCCCGAATCAACCATCATTCCCATAATTCCTGCATAAAACGGAAATTGAATAATAATCGCTCCAGCATTTTTAACGCCTTGACTGACATTATCGAGAAACTGCCTCGGCGTCTTATGCAGGATAATACCTAGAAACAGAAAGATGAAATTAACGATATTAATATTTAAATTAAATCCGTTTGTTACAAAATAATAGACGATAAAACTTAAGCCTAAAAAACCAATTATCATTGAAACAATTGAACTATTTTCTAATTTTTCAGCAGGTGTAGTTGGTTGAATATTAGTGTGTGTATATGGTTCTTCCTCTATTTGTTGAACTTTTTCAGCAAAATACGTTTTATTAGCTGAAACCCCACTTAAAAGATAACGATTAAATAAAGGTAGTGCCACTAATAAAGTGATAACAATAAACAAATTATAAGGACTAAATAATGTTTCCGTGATGGGAATGATACCTACTTGTCCTTCTAGGAAATGACCTGATGTGGCAATAGTTAATGGTACAGAACCGGAAAACCCACCATGCCAGATCAAAAAACCACTATAAGCACTAGCAATTAGTAAGCGATAATCTGCTGTTGGAACTTGCCTTGTTACGTGAGTGGCAAATAAAGCACCTACTACTAGTCCAAATCCATAATTGATAAAACAAGCAATTAATGCAACAAAAGTAACTAAAATAATTGCCTGAGCTGGTGTTTTTGCTATTTTACTTAGCTTAGATAAGTATTTTTTGACAACATTAGTACTTGCTAAAATGTATCCCGTAATTACGACAAGTGACATCTGCATTGCAAATTCTAATAATCCCCAAAAGCCGTTTCCCCAGAATTGAACCATTTCAATTGGCCCGTTACCAGTAAATAATAACCCAATAAAAAATACAGCAATTGTTAATATAATGGCAAATAAAAAGGCATCGGGCAGATACCGTTGAACCATTCTATCGAAAAAAGAAGTTACCGTTTTCAATTTATTTTCTCTCCTTTAAAACTGCTACATTACAACTTATACATATTACATACTATAATTCTAATAAAGAAGAATAGCAAATAGATAGAGAAAGGAATTTGTTAGTAGGAGGATACATTAAGATGAAGATATTTTAGATGATTAGTGGATAATTCTATGTAACCCAACCCCATCATTTTTAGATGGTGTTGGAAATCAAACTAGTTAGCTTCTTGGTACGTTGAATAGAATTCCGATTGGAGTTTTTCAGTATATTCCCAAAAGGTATAGCCTTTTGTCCAATCATAATTTTGTATTATATCAATCGTCTTAATTTGTAATTCTTGTAATAAATCTTCGCGTTCTTGGTAATTGGTTTGTAGAAGTGATTGTTTCATTTTTGGTTCGAATAAATGAAGGATGGTTTCTAGAGACTCTAGGTCATTTTCCAGTTGAACACGTTTGGTTAACTCAATGAGTCTAGTCATGTCATATCCCTCCTTAAATCTTTAATAAGATCGGATAGATTTTTTGAGTGATCTTCGAGCTGCTTTATTCGAACTTCATAACGAATTAATAAGAATAAGGTAACCATAACAGGGAATCCAACATTTTCTAACAAGGATGTAAGATAGGTCATGATTGAAATATCGCTCATCATTCTCCCTCCCTTTGCAAAAACGAGTAAATGTTTTGCAATGCCTTTTTCCTTGTTTTGCTAATCGTTTGTTGTGAGACTCCATCTATTTGAGCGATTTCAGTGTCCGTACACTCATGAATATACGCTGCTTCGAGAATGAATTTCTGTCTTGCTGTTAATTCGTTGATAGCCTTATGAATAATAGGATTTTCAACTCTATTTTCTAAACGTTCTTCCGTTTGAAAAGCTTCTTGTTCCAAGGATTTCTTAGATGGAATTAATTCCATCCATGTGGTTACTTGGGAGTCGTGATATCGTGGTCGGTCGAGAATGAGCATCTGCCTCTTGGTATTACGACGATATCGTTGATCATAGCGGATAGCAAACCTGCGAATTTCATTTGATAAAAGACTAATTAGTGATATTTCTGAGAAGTGTTCTTTAAACTTTTTATCTAAGATCCTTGTGGCATCAGAGCTCGGACAACGTAGAGATTCTTCTAATAACGCCCAATGTTCCTGTGATTGCATAAATGACTGAAGCAAAGCATTACGAAAGATTAGCTCATTATCTTTGACAAAATTCTGTGCACAATGAAATTGACGAATTTCTTCAGGTGATACGCCTTGATTACTCATCCTTATTCTCCTCCCTTCTATAATGTAATAAAGGCAAAATAAATGATTTGTTCACAACCAAGAAATGGTTAATTTTGTATATTATATTGAAAATTTACAATTTTTTCTAATTTCATATTACCTAGAGTAATAATAGGTATTTAGGTCTTGTTTTATATAGGAAATCAACTAATAGTAAATAATCTAGGTAATAATAACTGTAAAACGTTAATGCTATGGAGAAAAATTGTATTACATTATAGAAATAAATGGAATAATAACAGCAGTTTTTCTTGATTTCAATCATAGGAACCAGGATATTAGTCTTGTTTTTTTATAACAAAAAAATTTCAAAAATAATACATGTTTTAAAAAAAGTTATGAGTATATCTTATACACTATGGAAATATCTAGAGACAATTTATCTTATTGCAAAAAATTACAACTCTACTTCTACAAAAGTTATAAAAATTACCGATAAAAAGATTAGTAACTTTTGTTAATAGGAGGATATCAATGGATAAGACATCAATTATTGGATTAATATTAGGCCTCATTGCCGTTGGAGTTGGAATGGTATTAAAAGGGGTGGGACTGGAAGCTCTTATTAACCCAGCAGCAATTTTAATTATTTTATTAGGGACTGCGGCAGCAGTTACGATAGCATTTCCTGGAAGTACTTTAAAGAAGATACCTGCACTTTTTAAGATTATATTTACAGAACCTAAACAAGCAAACACCAAAGAAATAATTGAAATGTTTAGTGAGTGGGCGGATCAAACAAGAAAAGAAGGAATCTTGTCACTAGAGCAGCAAGTTAATGAAGTCGATGATCCCTTTTTATCATCAGGTTTACAACTTGCTATTGATGGACAATCTCCAGATTTTATAAAAGATATTATGCTTGAAAAGATAGAGGCAATGGAACAGCGGCATGAAGAAGGGGCAGCTATCTTTACTCAGGCAGGTACATATGCTCCAACGCTAGGAGTTCTAGGAGCGGTTATTGGATTGATAGCTGCTTTGGGGGACATGTCGGATATTGATGCACTAGGTGCTGCCATATCAGCTGCATTTATTGCGACCTTATTAGGGATATTTACTGGTTATGTTCTATGGCATCCATTTGCAAATAAATTACGTGAAAAATCGAAAAGAGAAGTTTTACAAAAAGAAATTATTGTTGAAGGAATTTTATCAATTACTACTGGGGATTCCCGTTTAATCGTTCAGGAAAAACTTGGTTCTTTACTTACATCAAAAGATGTAGCTTCGTTAAAAGAGGGGAATTCGGATGAGTAGGAGACGGAAGAAGAAAAGCCAATCACATATGGATGAATCTTGGTTGCTTCCTTATGCAGACCTACTTACTCTATTAGTTGCTTTGTTTATCGTATTGTTTGCCATGAGTGATATTAATATACAAAAATATGAGCAACTCGCAAGCGTATTTCGAAGTGAATTTTCTAATGCAGGATCTGGAGTCCTTGACCATCAAGAAATGCCCGTACCACCTCCAGTTGAAGAAGGCACCGAAGAAGATGAAGACGAGGATATAGAAGAACAGGATGAAGAAGTAGACCAAAGCGAAAGTGAATTAAGAGATTTACAAGCATTACAGACACAAATTAATCATTATATAAAAGACCATGAACTGACAGAACAATTGGGTACGGAATTAACGGATGAAGGATTAATGATAACTTTGGTTAATGAAGTATTTTTTGATTCAGGAAGTGCAGAAGTAAAAGAAACTAGCAAAGAAATAGCAAACGATGTTTCCGCCTTATTATATACAGAGCCGCCGCATCAAGTAGTGATTAGTGGACATGCAGATGATGTCCCGATTGAAACAGAAGAATATAATTCGAATTGGGAATTAAGTGTTTCGCGAGCAATTAATTTTATGACGTTAATCTTAGAGAATAAAGAGTTAGATCCTACTTTGTTTAGTGCAAAAGGATACGGAGAATTTCATCCAATTGTACCGAATACGAGTCCTGAAAACAGAGCAATAAACAGACGTGTGGAAGTATTAATATTACCAAATTATGATATTCAAGTACCAGAATAATAATGATATTAAAGAGGTTTGGACATAACACAAAGTTTATTTAAAGAAGATGAACAATGTACTAACGTATACCCTTAAGTACTGTTCCTTCAATAAAACTTCTGTCCGACCTCTTTTTCATTATTAAATCTGTTACTTTATCTACTAATTACACTTTATATATACAGGGAAGTGCCGATATAAATACTAGGGAAATAGTTCTAATAAATTCCATACATAATTATATGAGGCAATTCAATTTCTTAATTGCTAAGTTTCATTCAAAAAACGAATATTTTAGTAATAGTTGTATGATAATGTTCGAAGTATAAGAATAACTTGGCTTTGATTGTAATGAAAGACGGCGACTCCTACTCAGAATAGCTAGCTGAATATCAACTTGAAAAGTGTTCTTCTTTTCAAGTTAGCTAAAAACTGGAACCTGCGGAAAAGCATCCGTCTAATGAAAATCAAAACAGCATGACATTCGGATTTCACATAAAAATCTTATTATGAAATTGATTCATATAAAAAGAATAGAATGAAAAAGAGGAAAGGATACATGACCTATGGAGACAGAGCAATACTTAGATATGTTTTTAGATGAAAGCAGAGAACACCTTCAAATAATTAATGATAATATCTTACAGTTAGAAAAAGAACCCGAAGATATTAGTATCGTCAATGAAATATTTCGATCTGCCCATACGTTAAAAGGAATGTCAGCTACAATGGGATTTGAGGATATCGCTTCCTTAACCCATAAGATGGAAAATGTATTAGATTTAATCCGTAATCATCAGTTAACTGTCAATTCTGAGATCATAGATAGCATTATCGTAGGAATAGAGTATTTGGAAGAAATGGTTCAGTCTATTAGTGAAGGTAATGATGGAAAAAAAGATGTTACTACCCTTTTATCACGATTAGAACAAATCGAAAAAGGTGAGGTTGCAGCGACAACGGAAACGATAATTATACCTGACCAACAAGTAAATACAGTAGATGTAGAAAAATTGGATTTAGATGAATTTCAATTAACCATTTTAAAACAAGCGAAAGAACAAGGATTTGAACCATATCAAATATCAGTAGAATTAAGTGATGAATGTATTCTTAAAGGTGCGAGAGCCTATATGGTGTTTGAAGCTTTAGAAAGTCATGGAGAGATTATTCAAACTACACCAACAGTTGAAGAAATTGAAGACGGAAACTTCGGACAATCATTTCAATTAACATTGCTAACAGGTGATTCATCAAATACCATTAAAGAAATTATTGAAAAGGTATCTGAAGTGAAAGAAGCAAATATACAACTTCTTTCTAAAACATTGGGTTCAGTCGAGAGTGAAAAAGAAAGTATTAAAAAAGACAATGAAGCAGTAGATATTCAACCTGCAGTTGTGAAGAAAGAAGAGAATTCAAAAAACAAATCAGAAAAAAGAACATCCTCTTCTCGAACAATTCGTGTTAATTTAGAAAAAATCGATGATTTATTAAATTTATTTGAAGAAGTGGTAATAGATCGCAGCCGATTAGAAGTAATATCAGAAACAATAGATGATATAGATTTAAAGGAAACTGTCGAACATATGAGTAGAGTTTCGTCAGACATGCAATCTCTTATTTTGGCTATGCGCATGGTTCCGATTGAACAAGTATTCAATCGTTTTCCACGTATGATTAGAGGGTTATCCAAAGATCTAAATAAACAAATTTCATTAGAAATAATCGGTGCAGATACTGAATTAGACCGTACTGTTATTGATGAAATCGGCGATCCTTTAGTGCATCTGATACGCAATTCAGTCGATCATGGTATTGAGATACCAGAAGAACGTAGAAAACATGGTAAACCGGAAGAAGGTAAACTCGTTCTACGTGCTTTCCATAGCGGAAACCATGTTTTTATAGAAATAGAGGATGACGGAGCAGGTATAAATCGAGATAAGGTGCAGTCTAAAGCGATTGAAAATGGATTAATAACAGAACAAGAAGCAGAATTATTAACCGATGACCAAATAGCTGCATTTATAATGTCATCTGGATTTAGTACAGCCGATAAGGTATCGGATATCTCAGGACGCGGAGTAGGACTTGATGTCGTAAAAAGTAAAATTGAATCTCTAGGGGGTCAAGTCTCCATTGAAACGAACGCGGGGCAAGGCAGTATATTTTCCATTCAGCTACCTTTAACATTATCAATAATTGCTACTTTACTTGTTTCTGTTCAAAAAGAAACATATGCTGTACCACTTTCTTCCATCATAGAAACAGTTGTTTTACCGAAGAATAAAATAATGCTTGCACACGGAAAAGAAGTAATGGATTTTAGAGGTAAAGTCATTCCAATTGTATCGTTAGCTTCTATATTCAATGTTCCGGCAATGGAAAAGAAACCAGATCAACAAAATTATGCAATTGTTGTTGTGAAAAAAGGGGAAAAACTGACGGGACTTATCGTTGACGCTTTCATTGGACAAAAAGAAGTCGTGTTAAAATCATTAGGAAATTACCTAGGCGAAGTTTTTGCCATTTCAGGAGCAACAATACTAGGGGATGGTGAAGTAGCGTTAATTATTGATCCCAATGCATTAGTCAAGTAAGGAGGAAACAAGATGGTAGAGTCTAAGAAATATATACTGTTCAAACTACAAGAGCAAATATTTGCAGTAAATGTTCAACAAATTATATCAATTGAAAGAATGCAGACAATAACTGAAGTTCCACGTACATCCGAGTTTATAAAAGGCGTGACTAAACTACGAGGAGAAACTACTCCTGTTATTGATTTAAGAGAAAGATTACTACTAAATCAGTTAGAAGAGACAGATAATACAAGAATACTAGTCGTACATGTAAATGAGATGCAAATTGGAATGGTAGTGGATGCTGCTACAGAAGTAATCGATATTGAGGAAGAAATGATAGAAGAACCTCCAAAGTTAGTTGGAAAAGTTCGCGATACCTTCTTAAAAGGAGTAGCAAAAGTTGATAAACGTTTATTATTAATTCTTCAATTAGAACAAATTATTAACTTTGAAGAAACTAATGAACTAATAGAAGTATTGGAAGAAGAAATTTAATTGATTTTTAACATATATAGCTTCTAGAAGGATTCAAAAATCCGCTAGAAGCTTTTTTATTTCCCAGGAAATATGTAAATTACTCGATTATATTGTCCATATGTGTAGAAGAGAATCCTTCTTAGAATACGTATCGAGCATGTAAATCAGCAGAGATTGAACAGTTCAAGCCATTAAGGTTAAGAGAAAGAGGATAGGTAGGGATAAATTCCACATAAATAATGATGTACATTTTGTAGGGAAATAAGGAAAAATCCTCTGAATGTGTCTCACTTAATGTGTTATAGTAATTATTGGAAGTAACAGAATTTTTATACAAAGAAGGTCATACATATGAAGAAAGACAATAAATATGGAGTGAAGGACGCTTTTTTTTGGAGAATATCATTTGCTTTAGCACTAGGTTCCTTTTTTATTTTTGCTAGTCTCTATGCCGTACAACCTTTATCGAGTGTCTTTGTACAGGAATTTCAGATATCCGTGTCTCAATCAACATTAACTATATCTATGAATATCGTTGGTCTGATTATTGGATTAATTATTTTTGGTTTTATTTCCGATCGAATTGGTAGAACCGTATTTATTAAATTATCCTTAATAGGTACTGCTATTCCATTCTTATTAATACCTATGGTTGATTATTTTATATTAATTATTACGCTTCGTTTTGTGCAAGGATTTCTGCTTGCTGGTTTACCAGCTGCAGCACTTGCTTATATTAGTGAAGAAATAGATCGGCGAAGTGCTAGTATAGCGACTGCTCTCTATATATCTAGTAACGCACTAGGAGGTATGGTTGGAAGAGTATTAACAGGTTCACTAGCTGCTGAGTTCTCATGGGAAATAGGATTTTATGTATTAGCCGCATTAGGTATTTTTATTTTTATACTTATGACTCTATTATTACCGAAATCAAAATTTTTTCATCCTAGTAAAGTCAGTATAGGTAAAGATTTACAGGGAATGTTATATCATTTAAAGGATCCATCCATGATTGTCGTCTTTGGACTAGGTGTTGTATTGCAGTATGCTTTTACTTCCATTTGGACATTTTTACCTTTCCATCTTGAGTCAGATACTTTCTCAATGTCACTACAAGGGATTTCTAACACATTCTACGCATATGGTTTAGGAATTATCGGTGCACCAATGGCAGGATGGTTAGCTAGTAGACTTGGGTTACCGAATGTTCAAATAGGAGGGATTGTAGTATTATGTCTTGGAACTGCACTTACTTTTAGTACATCAGTGTCAGTTATTGTAATAGGACTATGTATCATTTGTTTAGGTTTCTTCACTACACATTCTTTAACTGCAGCTTCTGTTACAGAGAGAGCCACGCATCATAAAGGAAGTGCATCTAGTTTATATCTAGTGTCTTATTATATTGGCGTAACATTAGGAAGTTCTGCAGGACCTTTATGGAATATGTTTGGATGGAACGGCATTGTTACGGTAGCATTAATGTTACCTCTTATTTACATTCTGTTGAAGCGATATGTGCAATTTCGGGTTGATAAAAAGCGCGAAAATAAAGAAACTGCTATATAAAAGATGATCGAAAATGTTTCTCGACCACCTTTTATATGTATTATTCTATATAGGCAGGAATTTCATTTATATCTATTCCTAGAGCCATTGGTACAAGGAAATATACGGTTAAAGTTACGAGTAAAATTCCAAGAATATTAAGTGCGAAACCAGCTTTTGCCATATCTGGTATTCGTAAATACCCAGATCCAAATACAACTGCATTTGGTGGTGTGGCAACTGGCAACATAAATGCACAAGATGCTGCTAGAGCTGCAGCAATCATAAGAATAAACGGATGAACCCCAACTGCGACTGCTAGCGCTGCCATAATTGGAAACATCATTGTAGCTGTTGCTGTATTAGACGTAATTTCAGTTAAGAAGACTACAAGCGCTGCAATAGATAGAATAATAATAATTGGAGCGACATTTTCTAAGCCAGCAAGTTGTTCACCAATCCAATCAGATAGTCCCGAAGCTGTAAAGCCTGCAGCAATAGCTAAACCCCCGCCAAATAGTAAGAGGATCCCCCATGGTAGTTTTATAGCGCTTTCCCAATTCATAAGAAAATCACCTTTTTTATTCTTGGCAGGTATTAAGAATAGAACTAAAGCTGCCGTGACTGCGATAATTGCGTCATTAATATTCTCGCTCACATAAGGACCTAATAAAAATTCACGAGAAATCCATGCTATAGCAGCTAAGATAAATACGACAAATACGGCTTTTTCTTCATATGAAGCATTTCCAAGCTTTTTCTTTTCTTCTTTGATTATCTTTGCGCCACCAGGAATTTGAGTAACTTCCATTTTGAAAGCTATTTTTGATAGGTAGAACCATGTCAGAAATATAAATATCCATGCAAAAGGCACACCGAACATCATCCAAGATGCAAAAGAAATCTCTATACCATACATCGTATTAATTGTACCTGCAAAAATAACATTTGGTGGAGTACCAATTAATGTAGCCATTCCACCGATCGAAGCTGAATACGCAATACCTAACATGAGAGATTTACCAAATGAAAAGTTCTCTGGACTTGTATCAAATCCACCTTGTTCCTTTAATGTATCAGAAACCTGATAAATTATTGCTAATCCGATAGGTACCATCATCATGGCAGTAGCTGTATTGGAAATAAACATCGATAAAAATCCTGTAGCTACCATGAATCCTAAAATAATTCGATCTGTATTCGTTCCAATAACGGATATAATACTAATGGCGATTCTTCTATGTAAATTCCAACGTTCCATTGCAAGTGCAATGACAAATCCTCCCATGAATAAGAAAATTGTATCGCTTCCATATGCAGATGTTGTTGCACCAATGTCTAATCCATTTGTGAGTGGAAAAAGGATTATTGGTAACAATGCGGTTGCAGGAATTGGAATAGCTTCTGTCATCCACCAAATTGCTATCCATATGGTACTTGCAAGTACTGCTTGCCCTTCACTGCTTAGCCCTTCTGGCGAAAAGAATAATAGCGTTAATATAAATGAAATCGGTCCAAGAAATAATCCGATTAATTGTGCCTTGTTATATTGACGTTTATTTCCCCCATCATCCCCGTTATTATTATTCGTTGTGGATGATGGAGTAGTCCCATTTTTTTTATTCTTCTCGATAACTTCGCTTGGTTTAACAAATAAACGAAAAAGATCTTTTACTTGATCGTGTTTCTCCCACATCCAATGCCACGTCAGCTGTAACATAAAAACTCCCCCTTTTTTCAGACTTATTCAAATTATACATGCATATAAAAAAACACACAACAAAAATTGGTTGCGTTTACATCCTAGATAAGTTCAAATTACCGTCATAATTATACTTTAAATTGTCGAAATTAATCCATTATTTTGATAGAATAATAGAAAGTGGGGAAGGGACGATGTCATGAAAAAAGTATTGTTAACTGGATTTGAACCTTTTTTAGATAATCTAATTAATCCAACCGAAGATATTGTTCAAGCTTTACATCAAGAAAATTTAAATGGGTGGGAAATTATAGGCGAAGTAATCCCTGTAGATTTTCATTTAGCTGGAGAACATTTGGTGGAGAATATACATAAAGTACAACCCAGTGCAATAATATCATTAGGATTAGCTGCTGGACGTAATCGAATAACTCCAGAGAGAATAGCAATTAATTGTAATGAAGGTCCTAAAGATAATCAAGGGTATAAACCCGATGGAGAAAAGATCATAGATGATGGGCCAGATGGTTATTTTAGTACGTTACCGATTAAAACGATGGTGAAAGAACTAGAAAATAACGGTATACCTGCAAAAATATCTAATACCGCAGGAGCTTATGTATGTAATCATGTGATGTATCGTGCATTACATGAAATTCAGCAAAAAAAGCTAGATATTCCTTCAGGATTTATTCACATACCTGCATCTCATAAGCTAGCACTAACAAATGCTGTCCCGAGTTTTGCGCAAAAGGATCTTCAGCGTGCTGTAGAAATATGTATTGGATGTTTAGATTATGCAAACTAATCCAATTATTAAAATTCCTCCTACGAAATTTGAAGTTATTATGCATATCATAACCTACCTTGGACTTTTGGTGATGTTTATTTATATTGGAACACAATATTCTAGACTACCTGGAGAAATACCTGCTCATTATAATTCTAGCGGGGAGATTACACGAATGGATTCAAAAGTATTAATATGGATCCTACCAGTAATTTCAGCTCTAATAATTATTCCTATTTCTTTCATATGTAAAGTACCTTATATGTTTAATTATCCACTTAAGGTTACAGAAAAAAATGCAGAAGGGGTGTACAAAGAAGGAAGATTAATGGTGTGTACTATGAATGTGCTCATCGTTATTTTGTTTTTTGTATTGGAGATAAATATAATTTATGATGCTTTGAATCCAGGTAATCAAATGTCTAATCTGTGGATAAACATACTTCTAATTTCTATTTTTATCCACCTTTTTTATTTCATTATCCGTATGAGGAGACATAAACTGGATTAAGAAGTAAACTATACTAGGATATAGGAGAGAATTAAATGAAAACAAATCCTATTATAGAAGTACCTGCAACACGATTAGAAAGAGGAATACATATCATCACTTATACGTTTCTAGGACTACTATATCTTTTTGTTACTTTACAATATAGTTCTCTACCAGATCAGATTCCTGCACATTATAATTTTAACGGAGAAATTACAAGAACAATGTCAAAAGGAGGAATGGATATTTCCAATAATCACTACTATCTTTTCTTTCGTTTTTTCTTTTATGTGTAAGATACCATACATGAGTAACTATCCAGTAAAAGTAACAGAGGAAAATGCAGAACCTGTTTATAAAGAAGGAAGATTAATGTTAGCTACATTAGGTTTATTTTTAGTTCTGTTTATGAGTTCAACTGTATGGCAAACTATAAATGACGCGCAACATGAACAAATTGTATCTGAGACACCATGGCTAATTAAAGGATTAATGATCGGCATACTCATTCATATTATTTATTTTTTCATAAGAATACGCAAGCATAAACTAGATTAAAGTAAAGTATTGTATTGGAATTCCATATAACAATTACCGTATACTATAGAATATAGATGAAGTTGAAGCATAAAGGAGTTTGTATGAATGTCAGATAAACAACGAGTGAAACTAATTGCATTAGATATGGATGGAACATTATTAACCCCGGAACATGAAGTCTCTGAACGAAATAAAAAAGCAATTCAGAATGCAATGGAGCAAGGAATCGATGTAATATTAAGTACGGGAAGAAGTTGGGATACGTGTTTTCCATTTGCAGAAGAATTAGGATTGACTTCTTACCTTATTACTGCAAATGGGGGACAGATTTGGACTGTAGAAAAAGAATTATTACAAGAACATTTACTTAAAACGGAAACAGTTGAAAAAATGTATTTGCTTGCTAGAGAAAAAAATATGCATTGTTGGATGATTTCGACTGAAAAAGTTTTTAGAGGGCATGCTCCAGATAACTTGTATGACCACCAATGGTTAAAATTCGGATGTGCTTCTGAAGATAAGAATAAATTGGATCAAATGATAAAAGAATTATCCTATAATGAAGAATTGGAATTAACCAATTCATTACCTACAAATATAGAGATAAATCCAAAAGGTGTTAGTAAAGCACAAGCATTAAAATTCTTATGTGAGAAGATAGGAATTACGATGGATAATGTGATGGCAGTTGGCGATAGCTTAAATGATATTAAGATGATTCAAGAATCAGGTGTTGGAGTAGCTATGGGAAATGCCCAGGTAGCTATAAAGAAAGTTGCTAACTATACAACAGATACGAATGAAGAAGATGGTGTAGGAAAAGCGATCGAAAAATATGCGTTATAGGAAAAGATGAACTGGAATAAAAGATGTAATTAAAAAAATTAATAAGTAAATGAAAAGGAATTTCGTCTCATTGTTAGAGCCGGATTCCTTTATTCATATATTAATAATAAGTGAGTAAATTTCATAATTGCTAAATTTTCTTTTAAGAAATAAAAAAATATAGAAAATGATAGGGTTAGTTGGGGTTATCATAATGATAATTGTATCTAGTTATGTATATTATTTCCATTGTTACATAGACTATAATAAAGACCTTCTACTATCTGCATTGTTATAGTTTTTAGTAATTAAATTTTCTTCTCATTAATGCCCTTACCTTTATGCAAAATAAAGCGTATAATAGAAGATGGAGAAGAAAGGAGATGCTTTAATGTCTTTTTCAAGAGGACCGAAAGAACCGGTGCAAGAGGTTGAAACGAATGTGTGGTCATGTATGAGTGGGGATTGTCAAGGTTGGATGAGAGAGTCGTTTAGTTTTGAAGAAGAACCGACATGTCCGCTATGTAATTCATCAATGGAAAAAGAAGTTCGTGTAATTCCTGAAATGAAAAAGTAGTATCTCTATTAAGTACACACATCTTTATAATTTTATTAGTAAGGACCCCCTCCTTGGAAGGAGAAGGGTCTTTTTTACGTTCTGGAGATGTATTTATTGATAATATATTGAATTATTGGAAAAGTGTGTGGATATCTGATATACTTTTCTTAGTAAAACAACAAAGATAATCACACAATAAATGTAATCGCTTACATTAAAAGGAGGAAACTATTTTGAGGTATGCAAATCCAAATACACAAGATGCAATCGTAAATTTTGAAAAAAGGTATGATAACTTTATTGGTGGTAAGTATCAACCTCCAATAAACGGTAATTACTTCGAAAATGTTAGTCCTGTAACTGGTGAAGTGTTCTGTGAAATAGCACGCTCAACAAAAGAAGATGTAGATGCTGCAGTGAATGCAGCTCATGCGGCTAAAGACTCTTGGGGGAAAACATCGGTTGCAGAAAGAGCTGTAATACTAAATAAGATTGCAGACAGAATAGAAGATAATTTAGAGAAGCTTGCAGTTGCCGAAACCTGGGATAATGGGAAAGCGGTACGTGAAACACTTGCTGCAGATATTCCCTTAGCTGTTGATCATTTTAGATACTTTGCGGGTGTTATAAGAGCGCAAGAAGGTACTTTAAGTCAAATCGACGATGACACGGTAGCTTACCATTTTCATGAACCATTAGGAGTTGTTGGTCAGATTATACCGTGGAACTTTCCTATCTTAATGGCAACGTGGAAGTTAGCACCTGCGCTCGCTGCAGGAAATTGTGTAGTACTAAAACCAGCAGAACAAACACCTGCTTCTATTCATGTATTGCTTGATTTAATTAGGGATCTACTTCCAGATGGAGTAGTAAATGTGGTCAATGGATTTGGTGTAGAGGCGGGTAAACCATTGGCATCGAATAGTCGTATTTCAAAAATCGCATTTACTGGTGAAACAACCACGGGAAGATTAATTATGCAATATGCCTCTGAAAATATAATTCCTGTTACATTAGAATTGGGGGGCAAGTCACCAAACATTTTCTTTGAAGATGTGATGGATAAAGATGATGCATTTGTAGATAAGGCAATTGAAGGATTGGTGATGTTTGCCTTGAACCAAGGGGAAGTATGTACCTGTCCATCTCGCGCTTTGGTACATGAATCTATTTATGAGCGATTTATGGAAAAAGCAATCGAACGAGTAAATAAAATAAAGATAGGTCATCCATTAGATACGGATACGATGATGGGAGCACAAGCATCTCAGGAACAAATGGAAAAAATAAAATCTTATCTTGATATTGGAAAACAAGAAGGAGCAGAAGTTCTGACTGGTGGCAATGTGAATGCTTTAGAAGGTGAACTAGCTGCAGGTTACTATGTGGAACCCACTATATTTAAAGGCAATAATCAGATGCGTGTTTTCCAAGAAGAGATATTTGGTCCAGTTTTATCTGTTACGACATTTAAGGATAAAGATGAAGCAATGGAAGTTGCTAACGACACTTTATACGGTTTAGGTGCAGGTATATGGACAAGGGATATTAATACTGCTTACAGATTCGGGAGAGGTATTGAAGCTGGACGTGTTTGGACCAATTGTTATCACCAATATCCTGCACACGCTGCTTTTGGCGGATATAAAAAATCAGGAATTGGTCGCGAAAATCATCTCATGATGCTTGGTCATTACCAACAAACAAAAAATTTACTCATTAGTTATGGTGAAGGAACAGCTGGATTATTCTAGAAGGAGTGTGCATAATGGTTGAACGTGTAACTACGACGAAAGAAGCCGAACAGCTAATGAAAAAACTGATGGATATACATGGACCATTAATGTTTCATCAATCTGGAGGATGCTGTGATGGAAGTTCTCCGATGTGTTACCCCAAGGGCGAATTGCGTACGGGTGAATCGGATATTTTACTAGGACACTTACTAGGTGATATACCTTTCTATATTTCCTTAGACCAATATGAGTATTGGAAGCATACACAGTTAATTATTGATGTAATAGATGGAAGAGGCGGTATGTTTTCTTTAGAGGGTCCGGAAGGAAAGAGATTTTTAACTAGATCCAGAGTTTTTACAGAAGAAGAGAAATCTGAACTTCAAATATAGTCAGAAGTCGTCAAATTTCTATTGTGATTTGACGACTTCTGAAATAATTGTTAGTTAGAAATACCCTTGAAATTCAACTTAAAGTCGTGTAAAATGAATTAACTGAAAATTTAGATTGATGATAAGATACTATGGGAGGTGGAACAGGTGGTTACAGTTAAAATGTTAAAGCCATACTATGTAAAGACAGAAGAAAAGTTTGTCCGAATTATCTTGGCGTATCAATATTTCTCGGTAATGATGAATAAGAAAGTGTATCAATTCATTCCTGTTGAGGCAAATGAGATTAGAATAGACCGGAAAACAAAGCGGATCGTCAATACGGATGCTGTCTTTGCCTTCCAAAATGGAAAAGATATTATTACTATTTCTATGTCTCAACTGATATCTATTCCTGAATTTTTAGAGCAGTTACACGGAATTGCGGAATCCTATTACTTAACCGAAGAATCAACCTCTATAACCGATCATCAAAAAGAAGTCCATCGTATTATAAAAGAATTGGAAATAAATAATATTAAACGATTAATTGACAAAGCATTAGATCAACATGATTATGACATGTTTATAAAATTAACTAGTCTACTGTAAAAAGAACTCCACCATTGTTTTGGTGGAGTTCTTTTAGATCGTTATTCATATAGCTTGATAAAGATATCAGTAGCTACTTCTACAGCAGGTGGTCTGTCATGGTTTTTGGTTCCTTCCATCATTAAAGATAGTAAAATATCTTGTTCTTCAGTTGGATATCCAACAAACCAACTATTCTCGTCACCGCTATCTTCGCTAGTAAGCTTAAGCTCAGCTGTGCCTGTTTTACCTGAAATAGGGAAATCAGCTTCTTGGGCAGCTTTACCGGTACCTTCTGTTACCACTTTACGAAGAGAATCTGTAATGTTATTAGCTTGTTCTTCTGTTATTAAGTTTTCTTTCCATACCTGACTTTTTTCTTCATTGACTAATAAGGTAGGTTTGAGCATATTACCTTTATTAAGAAATGTTGTATACGTAGATGCAAGATGAATAGCACTCATTTCAAGTTCACCTTGACCATAACTTGAGTTCGCTAATAAAACTTCATCATTTAAATCGCCGCTTGACGATATTGTTGAATCAGGAACGGGATATTCATAAGGAAATTCTTCACCAACTCCAAATGATTGAAGCCCATCAACATAAGCATCTGAACCCATTTCTACTGCTTTCATCGCGAAGAAAATATTATCAGATCTAATTAATGCATCATCTATATCTACAGGACCGTTAGAGGTAGATACACGAGTAACTTCATAATCACCCCAGTTTTCGCCATTACTCCAAGTCAATCCGTTAATCTCGATTCCTTCACCGTAAGCGATGGATCCATTATCTAATCCTATAGCAGCAGTTACGGGTTTAATCACAGACCCAGGAGCGAAAGTCGCAGAAAATCGATTTAATACAGGATTAAGCTCGTTTTCTTCCAAAGCACCCCAGAAATTTTCAGAAGTTCCATATAACGCTTCATTAGGATCAAAGGATGGGCTACTTACTAATGCCATTGTCTCTCCAGTGGACGGATTTATTGCTGTAGCATTACCAGGGTTACCATCAAATTGATCAAATATTTTTTCTTGTATATTGATATCAATCGTGAGTTGAACATTTTCTCCATGTTCTACAGGTTTTTCTGCTATTAGAACATCATCCTGTCCTTCTTGTTCTACATAAATAGTAGCACCTTTTTTACCACGCAATTTTTCTTCATAAAGACTTTCCAGGCCGCGTGATCCAATCTTATCATTTGCACTGTATTCACCCGGATCTAATTCTTCAAGATCTTCTGCATTTACATTTCGTATATACCCAACTAGATGTGCGCTAGCTTCTTCCCCTGGATAAATTCTTCCAGTGATTTCTCGATAAGTTACACCATCAATAGCCATTAAGTCTTGGAATAGCTCATTTTTGTCTGTCATAATACTTGCCAATGGAACGAACACATCCTCCGTTACCCAGGAGGCATTCAATGTTTCATTAACACTCTCAACAGAAAGACCAAGTAAATCAGCTACTTTCTCTTTGTTTGCTTCAGCGTTTTCTCCAAGTTCACCAGGAACAACCCCAATTTGATATAATTCTCCATTCATTGCTAATGGGATATTGTTGCGATCTAATATCTCCCCGCGCTTAGGAGGAGTTGAAGAAATACCCAGATCTCCACCATCCGCTAATTCAGAAAAAATAAAACCAGGATTCCAATCGATATACCAATTTTCCTCGTCTTCTTCACCAAGGAGTTTTAAATTTGCTTCATAATCAAATTCAATCGGTCCAGCTAGTGTTTCCATTGAAACATGAAAAGGTACAGAAGCTGATTTTTCTTCAAAAGCAGTGTCTAAAGCATCTTCACTTAATGATTCTACTTCAAATGATAAATCGGTTACATTTAAATCAGCATATATATTTTTTGTACGTAACGTTGAATCCTCCTCTGAATAAGTATCTTTAGCTTCAGGTGTTAAATAATCATACAAGCCTTCATAATTTTCTTCTTCCATCTTACTTGTAAAATCTTCTAGCCTATCATTTGGAGCAACTTGATCATCGGAACATGCTGCTAATAAAATGACCATTACCCCAAACATTAATAATCTCTTAAACATAATTAGACCCCCATAAAATCTGTTCGTTTTTAAGTATAGCATTTTTTTAAAGTAAGTATATGAATCTCTCTCTTACGAATAGAAAAAGTCACACTGCTCGCTGAACAGGTGACCTTTTATGTTATTGTTGCTGCATATGCCCAGTGATTTCAGAATTAATTCGATTAATCTCTTCATCGCTGACAATATAATACCAAATGCCGTTTATAGTTTCACCATGTCCTTCTATTTCCATTGTAGTGATATTATTACGTGCTCCTGCGTAATTGGTTAATAGCGTTTGTAATTTATCCATATCAAGATCTGTTTGTACATTATTTCCTAAAATATCTAAGATTTCTCCGGCCTTCGTAATGCTAGAGAAGCTTGCTGCTTCATTCATAGCAGCTTGAATTACTTGGCGTTGACGATCATTTCTTCCTAAATCACCACGATTATCCTGCTTTCGCATACGAATATATTCTAATGCTTCTTGACCGTCAAGTGTGATTTGCCCTTCTTGGAAGCTATAACCACTGCTACTAAATGCTTGAGCATTATTAACTGTTACACCACCAACTGCATCAATTCCTTGTTGGAAACCTTCCATATTAACACGGATATAGGAATGAATGGATAGATTAAAAGTTTCTTCCACTGTTTGCACAGATAAGTCAGGTCCACCGATATCATCTATAATACCGAACGGATATGCATGATTAATTTTGTCCATTCCTCTTCCTGGAATATTCACATAAGTATCACGCGGTATACTGAGCATTATCATTTTATCGGTATTTGGATTAATGGAGAGTAGTATCATTGTGTCTGATCTACCCAAATCTCCATCTCTTTCATCTACACCTAACAATAGAATATTAACCGCATCTTTTTCTTTATATAATTGATTAATTTCTTTTTGTCTGTCAGGATCACTATCACGTGTTAATGGACTATGCATAGTGTCGACAACTGCACCAACTTGATTATAAATTAAGAAGATTCCACCGCTAATTAATAACAAAAGTACTAATAAAATTCCTCCAACCCAAAACGGCCATTTTTTACGTTTTTTATGGTGCTTTCTCTCAGTTCTAGAAGCCACTATTATTCCCCGCTATCTTTATCGTATATTTCGACAATTTAAGACTTTCGTATGATATTAAACCTAAAAGAATATCAAATCTTGCATAAATTATATCGGAAATAAAAGAGAGCGTCTATAGGAAAAGTCAATTTATTTTAATATTAGCTATATTAATTAAACAAAATATAGTCAATATTAGTGTTTGAATGTTGTTCTTTATAAAGAATTTAAAGTTTAATAAACTACATAAAATTGAGTAAAAAGAAGTAAACAAAAGATAATTGTTCTTTATATAGAATAAATGGCAGAATTTACTCCTTTTCTTATTCAAGGGAAGTGAATATACTTAGGTTAATCGTTCTTTATAAAGAACTTAAAAAATCTTATTGCGAACGAATTAGGTAAAATTACATAGGGAGGGGGCAAATCGCTGTGGTCATGTTAGCATGGACCCGTTAAAAAGGACTTATTTTAATTATAGCAATCGTAGTAAAAGGAAAAAAGAAAACAGCGAAATTAAATGATGAATTGGAGGAAAAGAACATGAAATTAAAGAAAAAATTAGGTATGGGTGTTGCAACTGCAATATTAGGTTTAGGACTAATTGGTGGAGGAACGTTTGCATATTTTAGTGATACAGCAGAAGCAACAGCAAACTTTACAGCTGGTACCTTAGATTTAAGCGTTCACCCGGAAGTAATTGTTGATGTAGATAACTTAAAACCAGGCGATTACATGATAGAAACTTTTAAACTAAAAAACGATGGTTCATTACCTATAAAAGAAGTGTTGCTAGATACAGAATATGAAGTAATTGATGCAGATGGTAACAATACTGGGGATTTTGGTGAGCATATAAAAGTTGATTTCTTATATAATGCAAACCAACTTGATAATGTTATTTATTCCACCACACTTAAGGATCTAGAAACAATGTCGCCAGAAGCAATCAAAGAATTAAGACTACTATTTTGGACTAAACCTGGTTTAGAAGTTGGCAAGACACACAATTTTGTAGTCAAATTTACTTTTGAAGATAACGGAGAAGACCAAAATGAATTCCAAGGCGATTCTCTACAGCTTAAATGGTTGTTTAATGCAAAACAAACTGAAGGGGAACGACGTTAATACATCTAGGGGAGGGCTAACCTCCCTTCTCTTTTAATTTATAGATTAGGGAGGTTTGACAATGAAGCAATACAAGCAAAAACTTTTAATTGGTGTCACTGCAGGAATGATTGGAATGGGATTTGTAGGTGGTGGGACGTTTGCCTTTTTTAGTGATACGGAAACCACTCAAAATTCATTTGTCTCAGGAACACTGGATTTAGAATTACAATCACCAGATAAATCAGGTGAACTCGATATATCCTTAGAAGATATAAAACCTGGGGATAAGGAAACATATTTTATTAATCTGCATAATGCAGGATCGCTTACGTTTAGAGATGTGCTTCTAACTTCTTCTTATTCTATTAATGATAAAAATAAAGATAATAATAAAGCTAATTTTGCAGATCATATTTTAGTCAAAATAACTAATAAAGACTCAGATGAAGTTTTATCTGAGTATATTCCAATAAGTGAATTAAAAGATGTGATTCTCACCGAAGGCCAAGTGTCTGAATCTACAACACAACTACAATTTGATTTCTGGTTTAAAGACAATGGTGGCGATCAAAATATGTTTCAAGGTGATGAATTGAAATTCGACCTAATCTTCCATGCAAGTCAAGAGGAAGCAGAGTAAAGTGGTATTTATTTAGATAAGTAATAAACCAGGGTGTATAAATAAGATGAGACTCCCAGTGCATTAGTACACGGGATCTCATCTCTAACCGTGGTAAAAAGGTTATTTTTGCTTCTTTATCTATATATGAGTCAATTCATAATAGCTAAGTTTTCTTTTAATTAATTAAGTGATATATATAATTACGTTCGAATTATAGTAAAACTTGTCTTTGGTTGTAATGAAAGACGGCGACTCCTGCTCAGAATAACGAGTTGAGGATCCACTTGAAAAGAGTTCTTCTTTTCAAAATAGCTAAAAAACCTAAAAAATGTTCGCCTGTAATGAAAATCAAAACAGCGAAATTCGCATCTCACACAAAATATCTTATTTTAAAATTGATTTATATATCAGTTTCTAATACATATTTGTTGTTTAGTATACTTTGATTTACTAATTATTCCGGTTAATAATTAATAAACCAAAGTAATAGCTAATCAGGGGAGGGGTTAACTTGCGTATGAAGCGAGTTCGTAAGTTTAAATCAAAGAAGAAAAGTATATTTATACTTAAATTAGTTGGCATATTATACGTAGCAATTGCCTGTTTATCTATGATTACTACAACTGGAACAGCCTCGTTTTTTTCAGAGAGAAATCAAGATGGGTATGTGCGAGCGGGAGTTTGGTGGGATGGAAGTGAACTTGTATTCACTGAAAAAGGAACTGATCCAATTACTAGTTGTGGTGTGCAAACTCTCCAGGCGAAAGTGAAAAATATTGGAAAAGATATGAAACAGTCAACTACTTATGAAGTGTATTTTAGTAAAAACGGTGATCCAGCAAAGGGAGAAAAAATAAGTACAAAAGAATTAGCCCCTCTTAAATCTGGAAAACAAGCTACATTAAAATTTGATGTTGCTAAAAATGGTTCTTATCAATTTCGAGTACTCCAACATCCTGAATTTAAAAATGACGGAAAACAGCATGATGAATGGAGTAAAAAGATTTTGATTAAGTGTAAATCCAACAAGCAAGAAAAAGAAGATACAGCTGAGAATGAAAATCAAAAAGAAGAGAAAGTAGAGAACGGTAGCAAAGAGAACAATAATGTGGAAAAGAATACGAAGGGTAATGTTGATAATACAGAAGAACAAAAGTTAGAAGAAAATTCAAATAATAATGATCAAGCTGAAATTGAAGATATAGAAACTGTACCTGAAACGAATATAGAGGATGAAGAAAAAGTAGAACAATCAGAAGCTGAAAAAACGGGTGAAAGCGAGGAGAGCAATCAATGAGAATAACAAAAAAAAAGCTACTAAAATGGGGAAGTAATCTAATATCATTTGTACTTTTCTTTGGATTAGTTGCGATGGCAACTATTGTTATTACAACGAAAGCAAGTGGCGGAGAACCAGAATTATTTGGTTATCAGTTCAAGACTGTATTATCTGGTTCCATGGAGCCGGATATTCAAACAGGATCTGTCATTGCTGTAGAAACTGGTGGGGATACGACTCGTTTTCAAGAAGGTGATGTCATCACATTTATGGAAGAGGATTCAAAACTTGTCACTCACCGGGTTACAGAAGTATTGAACAATGGAGAACACATCATGTACCAAACAAAAGGAGATAACAATAACGCAGCAGATGTTAATCCTGTTTTTGCAGAAAATGTTATCGCTGAATATACAGGTTTTACAATACCGTATTTAGGATATCTCGTAAGCTTCGCACAAACGCAAAATGGAGCTTTTCTGTTGCTAATACCAGGTGTATTGCTTTTGGGGTATGCTGTGATTACCATTTGGCAGGGATTACGTGAATTAGAAAGACATCAGAAAGCATTGCACGATAATAAAGAAGATAAACAAATCGCCACATGATTGTATGAACATATAAGTAGAGGTGAAGAAATGAAGAAAATTTTACTGCTTATTGTCTGTCTTGGTATTACCGTATCGTTAATATTTCCCTATCATTCTCATGCTGATACTGATAATTCAAATGCGCACGAAATTGAATTATCCATAACACCTGATGACTTCCTATTTAATATTGAAAATATGAAACCTGGTGATTGGGCACCAAGAACGCTAACGATTAATAACTCAGGGAGTAGCGAATTTGAATATCAAATGTCTGTCGAAAATAATGGTAATGATAAGTTGTTTAATGAGCTTTTGTTATTAATTGAAGATGTTGATCAGAACAAATTATATGATGGAAAGATTTCTGAGTTTTCTTCAATACCTTCAAGATATTTAGATGCAGAAAATCATGAAGATTTACACATCACAGTAACTTTTCCTGAACATTTAGGTAATGAGTTTCAAGGTGTATCTAGCTCTTTTTCATTTATCTTCTATGCAGAAGGAGACACCATTCAAGGAAATAAAGACAACGATGTGGCTGAAGTTTCGGGCTTAGTTGATAACGATAATGGAGATTCCAATAATCAATTGCTCCCAAACACGGCTACTTCCATATTCTCAATATTACTATTAGGACTTTTGATTGTATCTGTTGGATTGTTCGTAGTAATTTGGCAAAAATACAAGTCTATTCCTAAATAAATTCATTTATCATAAATATGATTTTCCCTTGCAAAACTAGTGTTTATATGACAAAACAAGTCAAACAAACAAGCAAGATATTATAGTATGATAGTCTTATAATCAAACGAAATACTCAGAAAAAGGCAAACCTATTGAAAAGTAGGGACGCAAAGTCACAGATCTAAGGTGTTTTTACTAAGATGGCTGGACTATCTGGATGTAAGGTAGGGGACTGAATTGTGGATAAAACATTACATTCTGTTAAGGTTGATCAAGAGTGGGTACGTTTAATTAAACAAGCGAAAGAATTGGGACTTACAATTGAAGAAATAAGACAGTTCATAATGATTACGGGACAAAAGTTATAATTTGTATCAACAACGTACGCAATATAGAACTATTCGCTGCAGTTATGTTATAATTTGCAGTGAAAGTAGGTGATGAGCTTGATCGGCAAGAAAATAAAACAACTTCGCCAAGAAAGAAGAATGTCCATTTCCGAATTAGCAGAAAGAGCAGGAGTCGCTAAATCATATCTAAGTTCGATTGAGCGTAACCTTCAATCTAATCCTTCTATTCAATTTATTGAAAAAATCAGTAATGTGTTAGGCGTTAGTGTAAATGAAATAATCTTAGAAGATAATAATGAGGAAGTTGACCTTGATGAAGAATGGATGCAAATAGTTCAAGAAGCGATGAAATCTGGGGTATCAAAAGAGCAATTTAAAGAATACCTTGAATTTAATAAATGGCGTCAAAAAAAAAATCATTAGTATGTTAAGTTTTACAATCTTAACAGGCTAATGATTTTTAGATACGATGTACATATGATGTGGCAATTATATTGAAATTGTATATACTAGATACGAGTAATATTTCTGTAGAAGTTTATCTAAAGGGTTGTTCAAAATGTCCGGAAAATGACACATCTCAGAGGGACCTTCTGCTAAAATCGCCCATGTCCTGTGGGCAACGCAGCAATCACCACATCCTGTGGAAGTTCGTTGGCTTTCTTTTTTAGTTCTTCACGTATTTTCAGGTACTCAAAGCTATGCCGCCTCGATCTTCTCGGTCCTTTCCATCCTCTTTTTTGAACACACAAAAAGGAAGTATTTGTAATGCGCTTAAAATTATTATATTGGCTATTACCAATTATGTGGATGTTAGTAATTTTTATTTCATCTGCTACGCCATATGAGAACCAAGATGTAAAACCTTTATTAAGTGGGTTAGACTTACGATTTTTATCTCCATATTTATCTTGGATTGAATTTACGTATCATTCATCTATTGTAAGTGTAAAAACATTGGGAATAGAGGGTTTTATTGAATTCTTTATAAGAAAGAGTGCTCATGTCGGCGTATTTTTTGTATTAACATGTTTATTTTTCATATCTTTTATAAAGAACACGCAATGGAAGAGAAGTAAAATATATATTTGGTCTATTACTCTTACTGCTCTATATGCTGTTGCTGATGAACTTCATCAGGGAATTACTCCAAATCGAACTCCATATGTCGGAGATGTAATCTTAGATATATTGGGAGGAAGTCTAGCATTAATTGTAATTGCTATGATTTTTCAGATTACAAAAAAAGTATAGACATGTTTGAAAAAATTGTATAAAATTACGATTAGCTACAATAAATTTCATCATAAGACAAAATCCGACTACATGATTAACGGAATATAAAATTATATTCTAGTAAAAGGCGGTAGAGTTAAATGAAAGAGCAAGAACAGTATCAGAATATTCTTCAACGAATGATTCATGATACCGAAAATCAAAAGATATGCTCTTCTGAAGAGTTAATTAAGCAGCTTGTTGAAGAGTTATCAATGAATCCAAACTTAAAAAAGTATATACACACTGCAAGATAGTAAAAAAGCCTACAAACGTATTTTGATTTACGTTCGTAGGCTTTTCTCATAGTCAGGAAGCAGTATCTTCCACATCAATCTCCATATATTTTGTATCTCGTAATTCAATTATTGCTTGGTCATTTGTTATATCAGTAATCCAAGAAAGAAGTTGAGATTCTTCTCCTTGTTTAACAAATACAATAAACTCCACATTTTCCAGATAACGAATATCATCCAATATAAATTCGGTAGACTGTCTTAATTCATTCTCTAATTTACCGAGTAAAGTATATTCAACCTTTACAGAGATACCTTGCATTAGTTGACGTTTTACAATTCCGGTAGTTTTGATTGCTTGAGAAGTAGTACTTCCATAAGCACGAATTAGACCACCAGCTCCTAATTTTATCCCTCCAAAATAACGAGTTATTACTACTGCGGTGTCTTTTAAGCCCTTTTTCTTTAGTACCTCTAATATCGGGACTCCAGCTGTTCCACTAGGCTCACCATCATCATTTGCTTTTTGAATGTGATCATTTTCTCCAATCATATATGCCGAACAGTTATGTGTTGCATTATAATGTTTTTTTTTAATTTCTTGAATAAATTCTTGCGCTTCCTCTTCTGTTTCCACACGTTTGACATATCCAATAAATCGAGATTTTTGAATAGTTATTTCATCCATTCCTTGTTGTTTTACGGTATAATAAGTATTTAACATCTTGATTTTCTCACCTCAAACTTACATTATAGTAGATAGATCACTTTATGAGTATAAGGATGGGATAAATAATATCTTTTGAAATATTCTTAATCTGACCCTTACAAACAGAGAGACGTTACGAATAATTATAACATAGGTTGGTGGATGTATTATGGCAATAAAAATAAGTGATAAAGCTTTGGATTATGTGGTTAATGAAATGGTTGATGTAGTTGAAAACAGTAAAGATGAAATTTTTAATATAAGTGAAGAAGCCAGAAAAGAGCATGAACATTTAGTTCGAGAGCTTAAATTAACCAAAGAAAAAGTTTTACGCCATATTCAAAATGGTGACCAACTGGAAGAAAGAGTTCGATTTTCTCGTAAGCGATTAGCTGAAGTCAGTAAATATTTTGAAAAATATTCCGAAGATGAAATTCGAGAAGTTTATGAAAATACACATTTAATGCAAACGAAACTTGCTATTCTTAGACAAGAAGAGAAATCGCTGAGGGAAAAAAGAGATGAACTTGAACGAAGGTTAATTGGGTTATCACATACTATCAACCGAGCTGAAAATTTAGCAGGTAAAATTGCTGTTATTTTAAATTATTTACAGGATGATTTTCGTCAAGTTAATGAAATGATCGAAAACGCCAAAGAAAAGCAAGAATTTGGCTTGAAGATAATTGAAGCGCAAGAAGAAGAGCGAAGGAAGCTATCAAGAGAGATTCATGATGGTCCTGCACAAATGCTAGCGAATATGTTACTTCGATCAGAAATACTAGAGAGAACAATAAAAAAAGGAACACATGAGCAAGCAATTGAGGAGATTCGTAGTGTTCGTACAATGGTTCGATCTTCATTATATGAAGTTAGAAGAATCATTTACGACCTTCGTCCAATGGCACTAGACGATTTAGGACTTATACCTACGATTAGAAAATATGTAGAAAGTATTTCAGAATATCATTCAATCACAATAAACTTTAATGTTATTGGCGAAGAAAAACGATTGAACCAAAAGTATGAAATTGCTCTGTTTCGATTGATGCAAGAATCGATTCAAAATGCGATTAAACATAGTGAAGCTGCATTAATTCAAGTTAAATTAGAGATTCGTAGAGAAGATTTAACATTGATAGTGAAAGATGAAGGAAAAGGTTTTGATCAAAATGAAAAAAATGACAAATCCTTTGGTCTTATTGGGATGAGAGAAAGAGTAGAGATGCTTGAGGGAGAATTAAATATAAAATCTACAATAGGAAAAGGAACATCTATAATAATTAAAGTTCCATATTCGCCAAGTTAAGTATATAATAGAAGAATAGATAGAAGAAATAGAATTATTATTTACTGTCATTTCGTGTAGGGAACTATAAAAAGAATTACTATCATCGGGAGGGAGTTTTTCCAAATGATTACAGAGAAAGAAGTAAGAATTGTATTAATTGATGATCATAAGTTGTTTCGAGAAGGTGTAAAAAGAATACTAGATTTTGAACCGTCATTTGAAGTAGTAGCTGAGGGTGATGATGGTTCTATGGCATCTAAGCTTGTAAAAGAAAACGCGCCAGATGTTGTACTTATGGATATTAATATGCCTGAGATTAATGGGGTTCAGGCTACTGCAGATTTAGTAAGATACTTTCCGAATTCAAAGGTTATTATTTTATCGATTCATGATGACGAAAGTTATGTTACGCACGCATTAAAAACTGGAGCTCAAGGATACTTATTGAAAGAGATGGATTCAGATGCTTTAATTGATGCAATTAAAGTAGTAAGCGAGGGTGGATCATACTTACATCCGCGTGTTACACATAATTTAGTAAAAGAATATCGACGCTTGGCTAAAGAAAATTCTTCCAGTATTGCGGATAAAGGAATTGAATATCGAAAGCCGTTACACTTACTTACAAAAAGAGAATGTCAAGTACTGCAATTGCTAGCTGACGGAAAGAGTAATCGAGCAGTAGCAGAGACACTATATATTAGTGAAAAAACAGTAAAAAACCATGTAAGTAATATTCTACAAAAAATGAACGTTAATGATCGAACACAAGCTGTAGTATCTGCTATCCGTAAAGGATGGGTAGAAGTAATTTAACAAGGGAAATAAAAATGCCTTGGTGTACATCACCAAGGCATTATTTCTGTTGTTGAAAGGTCGATTTTTTGTAGGAATTCATGTAAAATAAAATAACTACAGTTAAAACCTATTAAGGAGAAGGATAGTCATGAAGATAGCTGTCATGTCAGATAGTACGGCTTATATCTCGAGGGAAGATAGAGAAAAATATAATATACATATGGTACCACTAAGCGTTATTTTTGATGACGCTTCATATCAAGAAGAAATTGATATAACGACAGAAGAATTCTATAAAAAAATGAAAATAACAAAAGAACTTCCAAGTACTTCCCAACCTTCCATTGGCTATGTAACCAAGAAGCTTGAATCATTAGCAGAGGATTTCGATGCAGTTATTTCTATTCATTTATCTAGTGGAATTAGTGGCACTTATCAAACTGTCACAAGTGCAGGGGAAATGGTTGAAGGGATCAAAGTAATTACCTTTGATTCAGAAATAAGTTGTATGGTTCAAGGATTTTATGCCATAGAGGCTGCTAAATTAGCAAAAGAAGGAAAATCAGTGAATGAAATTATAGATCGTTTATATGAAATGAAGCAATCTGTACGTGCTTACTTTATGGTAGATGATTTAACAAATTTACAACGTGGAGGAAGGCTATCAGGTGCACAAGCGTTAATTGGAAGTCTGTTGCAAGTAAAGCCAGTTCTTCATTTCCAGGACAAGCTAATTGTTCCTTTTGAAAAAATTCGAACTAGAAAGAAAGCTATTCATCGTATTATGGGAATGCTAGATGATGATGCTGAAAGCAATGATTTACGAGTTGTGTTTATCCATGGAAATGATGAAGCGTCTGCAATACAATTAGAACGACAATTTAAAGAAAAATATCCAAATGCAGAAACTTCTATTAGTTATTTTGGTCCTGTAATCGGTACTCACCTTGGAGAAGGTGCAGTAGGTGTTGGATGGTATAAAAAATAATACTGAATTCGTGCTGTATGTATGCTAATATACAGCACGATACTAATATTTGGAGGTGCATATATGAAAGAAAAAGGTAGTAAACGTATTACATCCTCACCATTATTAATCTCGTATTATTTATCTAATAAATTGTTATTGGAAGAAGAAATTCCTTTCCCCATGAAATGTCACCAAACCCTCATATCGACCCATCAACTTATTCCCGTAAAAGCGATTATCCAAAAAGGTTTATCTATTCAATGTATGCGATGTGGCAATAAAAAACGAACCCTTTTTTCTACTTATCCTTGTAGCCTTTGTAATCAAAAACATTACTACTGTCGAAATTGTATTCAAATGGGAAGGATAAGTGAATGTAAACCTTTATATCGATGGAATGGGATACAAATGAAACACATATATCATAAGAATCCTTTAACGTGGGATGGCGAATTAACGCAGGCTCAACAGGTTGCTTCCACTGGTTTAGTAAAAGCCATCCAAAGAAAAGAAAAAGAATTTCTAATCTGGGCGGTTTGTGGATCTGGTAAAACTGAAATGCTTTTTCACGCTATCAATTACTGTCTGCAACAAGGAAAACGTATTGCGATTGTTTCGCCAAGGGTGGATGTTATTCGTGAATTGTATCCGAGAATACAGTCAGCATTTGAGAAAGTTCCTGTAGAAGCTTTATATGGAAGTAGTGTAAATAAGAAAGGAATGACTCAAATTATATTGGCTACTACACATCAATTAATGCGATTTAAAAAAGCCTTTGATGTATTAGTAATTGATGAAGTAGATGCTTTTCCTTTTTATTATGATGATACATTAGCTTATGCTGCAGTTCATGCAAAAAAGCCCAATGCAACTACGGTTTATCTAACTGCAACGCCTCGTAAAGATTTACAAAAAAGAATTCGACAACGAAAACTTCCACATGTCTTTGTTCCTTTACGTTATCACGGTTATCCATTACCAGAACCAACAATGAAGATGACTTTTCGACTTCAACAATACTTGTCTAAAAAACAAATTCCTCCAAATTTTTTAAAATGGCTATCCATGCGAAAAAAACCAGAAAGACAACTATTAATTTTTGTTCCAACAGTTCAACTAGCAAAAGATTTAAAAGAAGACTTATGTATAGAATTACTTCACCATCGTACTATCAAGCATCAATCAGAATTCCAAGAGGTATATGCGGAAGATCAGCGTAGGGAAGAAAAGGTTAATACATTTCGCGAAAAGAAATTACAAGTATTACTTACAACCACAATATTGGAAAGAGGAGTAACATTCCCATCCGTAGATGTTGCAGTTCTAGATGCAGGACATGAAGTCTTTGATGAAGCTGCGCTTGTGCAAATTGCGGGCCGGGCTGGGAGAAGTGCTGACGATCCTGCTGGAGAAGTTGTATACTTTCATAACGGGAGAACAGAGGCAATGGAAAAAAGTAAGCAATTGATTATTAATATGAACAAAAAAGGAAAAAAATTATGAGTCAATGTCTAAGTTGCGGTCAATCTTTAGATACGATAGTTTCTTGGGAAAGTTGGTTAACATTTAAAAGAGAACATGTTATTTGTACTGTTTGTGCTTCTAACATGGAAAAGATAACAGGAAGTAGGTGTTCGGTTTGTAGTCGTCCAAGTCAATTATCAATATGTCATGATTGTATTGAATGGGATCAACTTGGCGAGGTAATTCAATTTAATTATTCCTTATTTCATTATAATGAATGGATGAAAAATATTATTTCATTGTGGAAGTTTCGAGGTGACTATGTATTACGTGAAATATTCCGCGAGGAGTTGAAGTATTCGTTTGAGAGTATTTTTTTATCTCAAAACAAAGAATTAATTTTAGTACCTGTTCCTCTTAGTGTTAAACGTATGAATGAGAGAGGTTTTAATCAAGCTCTTGCGCTAGCTGAAATGTTAGATATGCCCATTCAAGAAGCACTTGGAAGAAAGGCAAGTGAAAAACAGTCAAAGAAATCAAGAATAGACAGATTGAGGTCTTCTAATCCATATTATCTTTTGAAGCCAATTCGAAAAAGAGTTGTCCTTATTGATGATATTTATACAACAGGAACTACTATTCGACAGGCAGCTTCGATTTTATTAAAAAATGGCTGTCCGGAAGTTTATGCTTTTACACTTATAAGAGGATAATGATTTGTACAAACATTTAAAAATAAAAAATTTATACAGATATGGCGTTGCTACTGTGAGCGTAAGTAAAGTAATGACAGCGTAAAATATGATTAAAACTAGCAGTACAATCCATCTTTTACTCCTGATTGTAACTAAGTAATTAACAATCAAAAGGGATAGAAGGAAAAATAGTAAACTTTATTGGTACAAAATTTGGATTCTACCAGGTTACAATAGCGAAACAAGAGTAAATGGATAAGATGAACGGTAATAAGATAAAGGTATTTCATTATACCTCCCCCTTGTTAGTAATTAATGTATATACGTCAAATAAGCTTCATCAACAAAATAATATAATGAACGGTTGGATTTTTTACTAACTCTTTTATACCTGGAATAAATTAGTGAATGATATAGGTATAAAGGTATATACTTATTCGTTCTTTCCAATGAAAGTGAGACTGGTTAGGTCGATATGCTTATTTTTAATATAACTATTAACATAATGCCTATTTGTGACGATGATATAATCAAGAATAACCTAACTATAAAACGTTACCAATTAATCAATTATGAGTAGACTTATTTTGTTATCATTGAAAGAGGAGAGATAACAGTGGGGGAATTAGCAAATTGTATACGTTGCGACACTGTTTATGTGAAGACAACTCGTGATATTTGTACAGATTGTTTTCAAAAGGAAGAACAGGCATTTCAAAAAGTCTATGCGTTTCTAAGAGTAAGAAAAAATAGACAAGCAACATTATCTGAAATTGTAGATGCTACAGAAGTGAAAGAAGTTCTAATAACAAAGTTTATAAAAGAACGCAGATTACAAGTGAAAAACTTTCCAAACTTAGGGTATCCTTGTGAAAATTGTAATACAACAATTACGAGTGGAAAATTCTGTGATAATTGTTTAGACAAATTAAAAGAAGAATTATCTGCTTTTGAGCAAATTGAAGAAAGAAAATTAATTAATGAACAGTCTGAAGGAAAGAAAGTAGATACATATTATGCTATAGATAAACATGGAAAATAATACAATTACAGAATAAGTACTTTATTACCGATATTATTTTTAGTGGAAGAGGTGACGGAAAATGAAAATAAATGGACCAAATCCAACCAATTTTAATCCATATAAACAATCCATCCAACCAAAACCAGAACAAAAAAGTGATGCTTATAAAAAAGACCAAATTGAGATTTCTTCTAAAGCAAAACAATTACAAGAAAGCGCAAGTGATCCGAAGCGCGCAGCTTTCCTAGAAGAATTAAAAAAGAAAGTCAATGCTGGTGAATATAAAGTTGATTATGATCAAACTGCTCAAAAGTTGATGAACTTCTGGAAAAAATAAAGTTAGGGGGGATAGAGATTGTCGGAAAAAATAATTTCTGCAATAAATAAGTTGTTAGTGATGCATCAAGAAATTTTAGAGCTATCGAAGGAAAAAACAGTCGAAATCAAAGATGGTCATATTGATAATCTTCAGTCTTTACTAGTAAAAGAAAGAAAACTTGCTCGGAAATTGCAACATTGTGAAGAAGAAAGAATGCAGGTTGTTCAAGAGTGGGCTTTAGAAGTTAAATTATCAAACCCAACCCCGACTATTTCAGAAATCATTGATTATATAGATGAAGATAAGCAAGAAGAGCTTTTAACAATTGCAACATCTTTAACCGATACAATTAAGGAATTTAAAAGACAAGAACAATTGAATCAAGTGTTATTAAATGAATCGATGAAATTTGTTCAATTATCATTAGATTTAATGAGTCCAACTATTAAAACGATGAACTATGGGTCTGGAAAAGAAACGAAGGATACTAGCAGATCTGTCTTTGATTCAAAAGCTTAGTGAGAAAAAGGAGCTAAAGAAATGGGTACTTTTTATGGATTAGAAATGTCAAGACAAGCATTAGCCGTACAACAGAGTGCACTGTATACAACCGGACATAATATATCGAATGCAAATACGGAAGGCTATTCAAGACAAAGGGTTAACTTAGAAGCGATGAATGGATTTCCGTATGCCTCTAGAAATCGTCCAAATATTCCAGGACAAATGGGAACAGGAGTGGAAGCTGGTTCTGTCCAACGAATTCGCAACCAATTTTTAGATAACCAGTTTCGTAGTGAAAACAACAGTTCTGGATATTGGACAGAACGAGCAAATGCGTTAAGCAGAATGGAAAATGTAATGAATGAACCAAGTGATTCGGGGCTATCAAAAACGATGAATCAGTTCTGGCAATCTTTACAAGACTTAGCAGTAAATCCAGATAATGCGGGTGCGCGTTCTGTTGTATTAGAACGCGGTCATGCATTAGCAGATACATTTAATTATTTATCTTCATCCATGAGTACCATCCGTTCGGACTTAAGTAACCAAATTGATACGACGGTAAAAGATGCCAATTCTCTAATAGACAGTATTGATAATCTTAACGCACAAATCAAGAATTTGGAAACACATGGTTATGATGCGAATGATTTATATGATAAAAGGGACGTTCTATTAGATGAGCTATCTGGAATTGTAAATATAAAAGTTTCCTATGATAATAGTCATGCAAAAAATAGAGCAGATGGCGTAGCTAAAGTAGAAGTTCTCAATGATAGCGGTGATCCGATTGCAACGTTAGTTGATGGAGTAGAGGGCACAGTCAATCATATTGAAGCTCCTCTATATAATGAAGGGGAAGAAAATGATTTAACAGTTATTGAGAATATTCAAGTGAACGGCGAAAGCATCCTATCATCAAAAGGTAGTTTGAGCGGACTTGTTGAGTCCTATGGTTACTTGGATGGTGAAGAGAGAGTTGGAGATTATCCGGAAATGATGAATCGGTTAGATGAATTAGCATATGCTATTGCTACTTCTTTTAATGAGATTCACTCCCAAGATGGAGGGGCACTTTTCTTTGCTGATTTAACAGATTTAACAGATGAAAAAGGTGCAGCAGGAGCAATATCGGTCATACTTGAAGACTATGAAGATATTAATGTTGGTGCTGAAGGTGAAGCTGGAAATGGAGATCGCGCGAGTGCACTAGCGGACATTTTTACGAATGCGAATGACCTTCTAGATGGGGCTTCAATTAATGACTATTTTGGATCAATTATTGGGGATCTTGGAGTAAAAGCTGAACAAGCGAATACAATGCAAGAAAATACAATGACATTACAACATCAAGTGCAAAATCAGCGTCATTCAATAAGTGCAGTATCACTTGATGAAGAAATGTCGAATATGATTAAATTCCAGCATGCTTACAATGCTGCGGCAAGAGGAATGACGACAATGGATGAAATGATAGATACGATTATTAATCGTATGGGATTAGTAGGAAGGTAGTGATTTAAATGCGTGTTACACAGTCAATGTTATCGAATAATATGTTGCGAAATTTAACCAATAGTAATGCTCAAATGAACAAATATATGGAGCAGCTCTATACAGGAAAAAAAATCACCAAACCTTCTGATGATCCCGTAGTTGCAATGAAAGGTATTGGTTATCGATCAGAGTTAGTGCGTGTAGAACAATATCAACGTAATACATCTGAAGTAAATAATTGGATGGACAATACTGATTCTGCCCTAAACCAGGCTACTTCAGCAATGCAACGTCTTAGAGAATTAGCCGTAAAAGCAAATAATGGTACGAACAGTGAAGATGAGTTGCAAAGTATTCTTCAAGAAGCCAATGAATTAAAAGGACATCTTACGGATATTGCCAATACAAATGTAAATGGTAAATATATTTTTAATGGCACCAATACGAATACACCACCAGTTACTGTGGATGAAGATGGAAATATAACGACTGCTTTTCAAGATAATGATGTCGTTATCGAAGTATCTGCTGGAACAAAACTTAAAGCAAATGTAAATGGTGGAGATGTGTTTGGTGGAGAACCAGATTTATTTACAGCAGTAGATAATTTTATTACAAATCTGGAAAATGGAGAGAACATCGATGAAAGTATCGGAGAAATCGATGCAGGCATCAACCAAATAATTAATTCACGGGCTGAACTAGGTGCGCGAATGAATCGATTAGAACTAATTGAAAATCGTTTATCAGAGCAAGAAATTGTGGCGACACAAACGATGTCTGATAATGAAGATGTGGATTTTGCAGAAGCAATCACAAAACTAATTACACAGGAAAGTCTCCATCGAGCAGCATTATCAGCTGGTTCACGCATTATTCAACCATCTTTAATTGATTTCTTAAGATAATGAAAAGGCCCTGGCCAAAAGGTTCAGGGTCTTTTATCGAATAATGAGTGTAAATGAGATGATTTGAAGGGGTGAACTACATGCAAATTCCACAATTGCAGATGCGTTCTCAACTAGGACAAATTGCAATAAATACAAATAATGCAAAGCAATTTATTTCACAACGCCAAGCAGATTTAACGATACAACAACCTCAAGCAGAATTAAAAATTCAAACAAAACCAAGCAAACTGACTATTGATCAATCAAAAGCTTGGGAAGATATGAATCTAATGGGGATATTGCGTCGGACGGAAAAAATAGCTGCGCAAGGTAAACAAGAAGTGATGAACGGAATTGCTAGAAGAGCCCGGCAAGGAAATCAATTAATGAAAATCGAACATCAATCGAATCCAATTCAACAACAAAGTATTGCGAATGCGTACGAGCACTACAAGTCATTAGGGATTATGTTTATTCCTTCTACTTTTGCTGTACAGACAAATTATCAACCGTCAGAAATAGATATAACCGTTATAAGAAATGAACCCATTATACGCGCAAAGGTGAATCAACCACAAATTTCCTACCAACCGGGTGATGTGGAGATTTCTTTAAAACAGCAACCAGAATTAGACATTTGGCTAGAAGCCTAGAAAATTAAGAGGTGATATATCATGCAAATTGAGTCTAGTTATTTAGGGAATATTGTTATTGATGAAGAAAAAATACTCCAATTTCAAGCAGGATTACCAGGATTTGCAGAAGAAAGAGAGTTTGTCGTATTAGAAATTCCAGAAAATCAATTATTCCATATTTTACAATCCATACATAATCCGAACCTTGCTTTTGTAATTACCGATCCATATCAAATCTATACTTCTTATACATTCGAACTGGATGATTATACGATTGAATCTTTACAAATCACATCACAAGAAGATGTTGCTGTCTTTACGATTATGACATTAAAAGATCCATTTCAAAAAAGTACGATTAACTTAAAGGCGCCGATTGTAATAAATATGGAGAGACAATTAGCGAAGCAATATGTAATAAATTCTGAAGATTATTCATCACAAGCACCTATACATATACCTCCATTAAAGGAGGGAGAATGATGCTTGTATTATCGCGAAAACAAAGTGAAGCTATTCAAATTGGGGAAGATATAGAAATTGAAGTCATTGCGATTGAAGGAGACCAAGTAAAATTAGGAATCCGTGCTCCAAAGTCTGTAGATATTTATCGAAAAGAAATATATGTGGACATTACGAATCAAAACAATGAAGCTGCCAAGTTAGATAGAAATTTACTTCAGTTTTTAAAAAGTGATTCAACTTCATAGTTAAACGAATGTTTAAGATAGATTTTTATTAATGGTCAGAAAGATAAAAGTAATAAACCATAAATGCATCTTAAAACAAAACCTAAATTGACCGATATATAAATAAATCAATGAGGAGTGTAACTACAATGACAGTGAATAATATTGGAACTAGTAAACCAGCTGTTGTTGGTATACCAACGAAAGAAGTTGCATTATCCCAAACAAAAAGTATAACAAACGAAAACAGTCATCAAATACAGGGTGGATATGCCGAAAAACTTGTAAACAAAGTAGATTTAGAAGTTGCAGTAGATCAGATGAATGAACTGTTAAAACCAATAAGAAGAAATCTCAAATTTGAGATGCATGAAAAGTTAGAACGATACTATGTAACAGTAGTAGATTCAGAAACAAGTGAGATTATTAAGGAAATACCTCCAAAGAAAATGCTAGATATGTACGCAGAGTTAGCAGAATTTATGGGATTCTTAATTGACGAAAAAATCTAAGGATGTGATGGTATGCGAATTGGCGGATTAGCCAGTGGAATTGATACAGAATCGATTATTAAAGATCTAATGCAAGCAGAAAGAATACCTTTAAATAAATTAGAACAGGATAAAACAAAACTTGAATGGCAACGTGATGCATTTCGTGATGTAAATAAACTATTATCCGAATTAGATAATATGATGCTCGATATGAAATTGAGTTCTACGTATAATTCCAAAATGATTTCCTCTACGCAAAGTGATGCGGTGAAAGCTACTGCAAACGCAGGGGCATCTAATGGAACGTATTCGATAAATGTAAGTCAATTAGCTACGTCGGCGATTAACGTAAGTGAGAATGAATTAACATTAAATCAAGATCAAACGTTACATGAACAAGGAATTACAGAAGATGTAGTATTTACTACTTTTGATAAAGAAGGAAATGCTCAAACGCATACGTATCAAATTAATGAAGGCGATAAATTAAGTGATCTATTTAAAAAAATTAATGATGACAAAGATAGTCCGGTCCGAATGACATTTGATGAAAATGCGAATAAAGTCATTATGGAGACAACACGTACAGGTAAATACAATACGAAAGCGGAAAATGGTATAGATAATGAGATTGTCTTTACCGATAGTTTTCTTACGGATAGTTTACATCTTTCCATGAGTGAGGAAAAAGGCGGAGAAAATGCAAAATTTACGTACAATAATGCGTATGAAACTGAATCTCGCGATAATCAATATTCCTTAAATGGAGTGACATTTCAGTTCTATGATACAACTGATGGTAATGCAACCTTAACCGTCAATAATGATGTGGATGCTTCTGTTGAAAATATCATGAAATTTGTTGATAAATACAATGAAATTGTTGAAACAATAAATGGTTCTCAACAGGAAGAAAAATATCGTGATTTTCCTCCTTTAACAGAAGAACAGAAAAAAGAAATGACAGAAAGAGAAATTGAACTATGGGAAGAAAAAGCCAAAAGTGGGCTTCTCAAAGGGGAATCTTCGTTAACTAACGGATTGTATAATATGCGACAGAGTTGGTATAGCTCTGTAAATGGTGAGGGAGCATTTTCAAGTTTAACCGAAATTGGTATTACTACCTCAAACAATTATTTGGACGGTGGTAAGTTAGTTGTCGATGAATCTAAATTAAGAGAATCACTTACAGAAGATCCTGAAAGTGTGCAAAAGCTATTTTCTAACAGTAGTGATGGAGAAGATAGAGGATTAATTAATCGTTTAGAAGATGCTGTAGATACCACCATGGCACAAATCAGTCAGCGTGCAGGTAAAGCAACCGATACATCTTTGGATAACTATACTTTAGGTAAGCGTATGAAAGATATTGATAGTAGAATAACAAATTTTGAGCGTCGTCTAGAGCTAACAGAAGCAAGATACTGGAGACAATTCTCCGAGATGGAAAGAGCAATTTCCATGATGAATCAGCAGTCGTCTATGTTAATGTCTAACTTTGGTTCTGGAATGGCACAAGGATAGATAAGGAGGAGAGGCTTATGGTAGCGAACAAAGCATATCAAACCTATCAAAATAATTCAGTGAATACAGCATCAAGCGGAGAGCTAACTTTAATGCTTTATAATGGGTGTATGAAATTTATTAAGCAGGCGAAAAAGGATATACAAGCAGATAACTTCGCAGGTAAAAATAAGAACATCCAGAAAGCGCAAGATATTATTCATGAGTTGATGATTACTTTAGATTCGAAAATTGCTATTTCAAAACAAATTCTTCCTTTGTATGAATATATGCAGTACCAATTAAAAGAAGCTAATGTTCATAATGATACTTCTAAATTAGACGAAGTCCTAGGGTTTGTTACTGAATTTCGTGATACATGGAAGCAAGTGATAATTAAAAATCGCCAACAGCAATATAATGAAGGTGCTTCTGTATAATGAATCGTGTGGAGCCAATTTTTAATATAACAAAAAGTATGCAACTATTGTTGGATGAAGAAATAACAGTTAAGAATCGTGAACAAGTTATTGAAATGTTGCAACAGAAAATAGAAGAACGTGGTCAATTACTACAAGATTTAACTGAACCATATAGTATTAAAGAGGAAACTTTAGGTGCTGAAGTTGTTAAACTTAATCAGCAAATTGAAATTAAAATGAATGTAATATTTGATCAAATTAAAGTAGAATTAAAACTAATGAAGAAGAAAAAGAAATCGAATCACTCCTATACGAACCCTTATCAACATGTACAATCCAGCGATGGATATTTTATGGATAATAAAAAATAATCTTATAGCGGTAGCGGTGAAGCATAGCTATAATGAAAAATTTCATAATAATATATCCTGTATAAAAACCGAGTATTGCTGGTCTTTGATTACCATTGCAAAAGGACGCTTTTTAGCAGGGACAGAAGTAATTTACTATTCATAATTAAATCCGACAATATTTTACTATCATAAATATTAACCGTCTCGAATAAAAATAGAGTTAATTGGCATTCTTTTATCTTGTGTGTTGTATTTTTAATATCATAATTATTTACAATCATAAACCAGTAATTTGCGATTTTGTGATGAAATACAAGTTTAGAGAAGAGATGTTTGTGATATAGTGATATAATAAATATATAAAGTACAAAAGGAGGACACTTGTATGAAGTTTAATATTCGAGGCGAAAATATTGAAGTTACTGGAGCAATCAAAGAATATGTTGAGAAAAAGATTAGCAAGCTAGAGAGATATTTTGATTCAGCTCCAAATACGGATGTACATGTCAATTTAAGTGTCTACAATGATGAGCAACGAATCGAAGTTACGATTCCAATGACCAATTTGCTCCTCCGTGGAGAGGTACAGCATGTTGATCTCTATGCCGCAGTGGATTTAGTCGTTGATAAGTTAGAAAGACAAATTCGTAAGCATAAAACAAAAATAAATCGTAAGTTCAGACAAAATGGTTCTCCTAAACATGCTTTTGCAGAAATGGAAAAAGAAGCTAGATTAGCTGAAGGTGAAGAAGATGAAAATCAATTAGAAATAGTACGTACAAAAAGATTTAATTTAAAACCGATGGATTCCGAAGAGGCTATCTTACAGATGGATATGTTAGGACATGAGTTCTTCGTATTTACAAATGATGATTCTGGTGAAACAAATGTAGTTTACAAACGAAGAGATGGAAAATATGGTTTAATAGAACCACATGTTTAAAACTTTTAATTATATAGATAATAATGAGCTTGGGACAAAGTATTTATTTTGTCCCAAGCTCATTTTGTATGTAATTATACGAGAACACTTTGTCAAAAAATGTCGAATAAAAAATGAAAATACGGTTTTAAAGGTAGAATTTTATAGGAATCCAATATTTGAAATTAATCAAGTAGTGTTTTTACATACTTATGGCCAGTTCATTCCATTTCTAATATATTAAATAGAAAAATACCAGTTTGGAAACAAACTAGATACATGATATAAATGAGCTAAACGTTGAAAGGGGGTGAGAAGTTGAGTGAAAATGAACGCCAATTACTTCATGAATTAGCTCAACGACTAGATAAACAAGAAGAAAAAGTTATTCAATTACTTCGAATCATTGCCACTACAAACAAAAAAGTTTCCGAAATCTCCCCTCATGAAAAAGAGAAACTTCCTACTTAAAATTGGTTCCCCTTTTCAACTACCTCGCAATACTTTCCTCTTTTATAGAGTTGATAGAATCCTATCGCTCTATTTTTTTATGCATAATATCATTTACGTACTATTTAACTACTTGCTTAGTTGTCACATCAGTTTATAAAGTGTTATGATAATAATGGTATCATATAGAAAATTCAATGATTGAAATTATTGAGGAGCGTTAGATATGGCAGGCATTTTAACCAAAATATTTGGTGATGGTAACCAAAAAGAATTAAAACGATTAGAAAAACAAGTAGATTTAATTGAACAGCTAGAACCTGAGATGGAAAAGCTCGAGGATATAGATTTTAAAAATAAAACAGAGGAGTTTAAAATTCGTTATAAAAACGGGGAATCTCTGAATGACTTATTAGCGGAAGCTTATGCAGTAGTTAGAGAAGCTTCTAAGCGTGTGCTTGGAATGCGCCCTTTCCGTACACAGTTGGTAGGTGCAATTGCCCTTCATGAGGGAAATATTTCTGAAATGAAAACAGGGGAAGGTAAAACACTTGCTTCCACGATGCCTGCATACTTGAATGCATTAACAGATGAGGGTGTTCACATTATCACTGTTAATGATTATTTAGCAGAACGTGATGCGAAAGAGAATGGGAAATTATTTGATTTTCTTGGTATAACAGTAGGGTTAAATCATAATGGCCTTTCAAAAGATGACAAACGAGAAGCTTATCAAGCAGATATCACTTACGGAACAAATAATGAATTTGGCTTTGATTATTTGCGTGATAATATGGTCTTATATAAAGAGCAAATGGTGCAGAGACCTTTAAACTATGCAATTATTGATGAGGTGGATTCTATTCTCATTGATGAGGCTCGTACACCATTGATTATTTCTGGTTCCGCGAAAAAATCAGCAGCACTCTATCAGCAGGCAGATGGATTTGTAAGAACATTAAATAAAGAAAATGATTATACCTATGACGAGAAAACAAAAGGAGTTCAGCTAACAGAGGAAGGTATAAATAAGGCTGAAAAATACTTTTCAATTGAGAATTTATTTGATCTAGATCATGTTTCTTTGACACATCATATAAATCAAGCGATGAAAGCACATGTCTCGATGCATCGTGATACTGATTATATGGTTGAAGAAGGTGAAGTGGTAATTATTGACCAGTTCACAGGAAGAAAAATGAAAGGTCGTCGTTATAGTGATGGACTACATCAAGCAATAGAAGCAAAAGAAGGATTGCAAATTCAAAATGAAAGTATGACATTAGCATCAATTACTTTCCAAAACTACTTCCGTATGTACAATAAATTATCAGGTATGACTGGTACTGCTAAAACAGAAGAAGAAGAGTTTAGGAATATCTATAATATGGATGTTATCGCAATTCCTACTAATGTACCTATTGCTCGTGACGATAAAGCAGATTTGATTTATAAGTCTATGGAAGGTAAGTTCCGGGCTGTTGTGGAAAATATTAAAGAACGCTATGAAAATGGACAACCAGTACTAGTAGGTACTGTTGCAGTAGAAACCTCTGAGTTAATCTCTAAGATGTTAAAACGTGCAGGAGTAAAGCATGAGGTGCTTAATGCGAAAAACCACTTTAGAGAAGCAGATATCATTGAACATGCTGGTCAAAGAGGGGCAGTAACGATTGCTACCAACATGGCTGGACGTGGTACAGATATTAAACTAGGTGAAGGTGTTAAAGATTTGGGAGGTTTAGCCGTTATCGGTACAGAACGACATGAATCTCGACGAATCGATAATCAGCTTCGTGGACGTTCCGGTCGACAAGGTGACCCAGGTATATCTCAATTTTTCCTTTCCATGGAAGATGAATTAATGCGTCGATTTGGCTCAGATAATTTAAAATCAATGATGGAACGTCTGGGAATGGATGACTCTCAACCAATCGAAAGTAAAATGGTTTCAAGAGCGGTGGAATCAGCTCAAAAACGAGTAGAAGGAAATAACTTCGATGCTCGTAAAACGATTCTTTCGTATGATGACGTATTACGTGAACAACGTGAGATTATTTATAAACAACGATTTGAAGTTATTGATGCTGATAGCGACCTAAGAGAGATCATTGAAAATATGATTCAATCATCGATTGAACGTGTGGTAGATACGCATACACAAGACAATGATGAAGAAAATTGGAATCTAGAAGCGATTGTTGAATATTCCAATGGTAACTTATTTGATCCAGATACCATTCATGTGGATAATCTAAAAGATAAAGAAGCAAGTGAAATTACAGAACTCCTTATGACAAAGGTAAAAGAGAGATATGATGCTAAAGAGGAGGAATTAACACCAGAACAATTCCGTGAATTTGAAAAAGTTATTCTGTTACGTACTGTAGATTCCAAGTGGATGGACCATATTGATCAAATGGATCAACTAAGACAAGGTATTCATTTACGAGCTTATGGACAAAATGATCCTTTACGTGAGTATCAGATGGAAGGTTTCTCGATGTTTGAAGAAATGGTAGCAAACATTGAAGATGAAGTTGCTAAGTACATTATGAAGGCACAGATTCGTGAAAACTTACAAAGGCAAGAAGTTGTGAAAAATACACAAGCAGTTTCTGGTGGAGAAGATAGTGGTAAGAAAAAATCGAAAAAACCGATTGTAAAATCCAACACGGTAAAAAGAAACGATCCTTGCCCTTGTGGTAGTGGTAAAAAGTATAAAAATTGCCACGGTCAATAAAGATGACCTAAAATATAACTGTAAAGCCTCCGGTGTAATCAAAAATGCACTAGGAGGCTATTCTATGATTATAATGTTTAAGGAGAGATATAAGTGGAATTAACAGAGATAAGACAAGAGTTGAATAAAATAGCTTCACGCGTTGAAGATTTTAGGGGGTCTCTTTGACCTAGATGTGAAAAAGGCCAGGATTGCTGAATTAGAGGCAGAAATGGCAGATCCTTCTTTCTGGGATGACCAAAATAAAGCCCAAAGTGTGATACAAGAGACAAATGGTCTAAAAGAATATGTAAATGGATTTGAAGAAATTGAAGAAAATCTCGAAAATCTTGAAGTATCTTATGAGTTAGTAAAAGAAGAGAACGACCAAGAACTATTTGAAGATCTACATGCTGAACTTCAACAGTTTATAAAAGATATAAATCAATTTGAGTTACAGCTATTATTAAGTGAACCATATGACGCGAATAATGCTATTCTGGAATTGCACCCAGGTGCAGGAGGTACAGAATCTCAGGATTGGGCTAGTATGTTACTTAGAATGTATCAGCGCTGGGCGGAAGAACGTAGTTTTAAGGTGGAGACTTTAGATTATTTACCAGGCGATGAAGCTGGTCTAAAGAGTGTAACGCTACTAATTAAAGGCCATAATGCATATGGATATTTAAAAGCTGAAAAAGGAGTACACCGTCTCGTACGTATCTCACCATTTGATTCTTCTGGTAGAAGACATACTTCATTTGTTTCATGTGACATTACTCCAGAAATGTCAGACGATGTCGATGTAGATATTAGAACAGAGGATATTAAAGTGGATACGTATCGTGCAAGTGGTGCTGGTGGGCAGCATGTCAATACTACTGATTCTGCTGTTCGAATTACCCACTTACCAACAAACATCATTGTTACGTGTCAAAATGAACGTTCTCAAATAAAAAACAGAGAAGCAGCAATGAAAATGTTAAAATCAAAACTATATCAATTAGAAGTAGAAAAGCAAAGACAAGAATTAGACGATATACGTGGAGAACAAAAAGAGATTGGCTGGGGAAGTCAAATTAGATCGTATGTATTCCACCCGTATTCTATGGTTAAAGACCATCGAACAGATACAGAGACTGGTAATACACAAGCTGTTATGGATGGAGATATAACTCCTTTCATTGATGCTTATCTACGTTCGCAAATGGATTAAAGTTAAACGGAGGTTTTTAGGAAAACAATTGAGAAAAAAGTTTTTGTCGAAGGCCGGATGCTCTAAAATAAGCGTAAGAAATATACGGGGACTTCTGTGGAAGCAAGGAATAGGTGAGACCCCGAATGCGGAACATACGAAGGCTCACCAGCCGCCTTAGGGCAAGCGGAGAGTATTTCTGAAGCCGGTTTTCAAAACCTATTCATTCTCTTAAAAATTTTTTATACACACGCGCTTTAAGTTATCCAATCTTTTTCATAAATTTGCCATAAATTCCATAAAACCTTTATATAACAATATGTATAGGTGTTCTAATAAGAATTAACTAGTTTTTTTATATTACAAAAAGGCTATAATGAAACTATACATAATTGTTGAAAAGAGGGAGTTATATGAAGAAGTGGCTAGTTACAATGCTATTAGGAGTTGTAATTGCTTTAGGAGCATGTGGTAGTGCAGATAATGATACTGCTACTGAGAATCTAGATCCTGGTGAAGAAGTCTACCGGAATAATTGTGCGTCTTGTCATGCAAATGATTTGTCGGGTAGAGGAGGCCCAGCTCTAGTTGATGTTGGTTCGAAATATTCTCAAGATGAGATAGCTAAAATCGTTACAGAAGGTAAGGGAAGTATGCCGCCTATGAATGTCGAAGGTCAGAACTTAGAAGAATTAACAAACTGGCTTTCTGAACAATAAACAATAACTATAAATATAAGTAATAGGTATTTCAGATCATTCAACCGATCATTATCGGGAAAGTGGTCTGTTTTTTTGTATAATTGTTACATAATATGTCGAATTGAAATGAAAATGTAATATTATTGTCCTAAAAATTTTGTAGATAAATGTTATAATTAATTAGTATTCTGCTAGTTATTAGTTACAAATGAACTAGCTTTTGCTTAACAAAAACGATAAAGGTGAGTATTCCAATGATATTAATGCAAGATATATATAAAACATACAAAAATGGTGTAACTGCGTTAAATGGTATTAATATAAATATCGATCAAGGTGAATTTGTATACATAGTTGGTCCCAGTGGGGCAGGTAAGTCAACATTTATTAAGTTAATGTATCGAGAAGAGAAACCCTCCAAAGGGAAAATTATAATAGGTGAAAAAGATTTAAGTGATTTGAAAGAAAAGCATGTTCCTTTTTTGCGAAGAGATATTGGAGTAATTTTCCAAGATTTTAAATTACTACCAAAATTGACTGCGTATGAGAATGTTGCTTTTGCATTGGAGGTAATTGAAGAATCGCCTAAAGTGATTCGAAAGCAGGTTATGGATGTTCTAGAAATGGTAGGTTTAAAGAATAAAGCTAGAATGATACCGTCAGAACTCTCTGGTGGAGAACAACAACGTGTTTCTATAGCGAGAGCAATTGTGAATAAACCTAGAATTGTTATTGCCGATGAACCTACAGGTAATTTAGATCCCGAAACTTCATGGGGAATTATGGAACTCTTTGAAGAAATAAATGATAGAGGCACTACTATCATCATGGCGACGCATAGTAAAGATATCGTAGACAGGAAGAAAAAACGAGTTATTGCGTTTGAGGATGGTGTCATTGCGAGAGACGAGCAACGAGGTGATTACGGCTATGAAGTTTAGAACTTTAATGAGACATATTCGTGAAGGAATAAAAAATATATTCAGAAATGGCTGGATGACTTTTGCATCAGTAGCAGCTGTTACCACAACGCTAATACTTGTAGCTGTATTTTTAGCACTAGTGTTAAATTTAAATCAAATGGCAACCAACATCGAAAAAGATGTTCAAATTAGTACTATTATAGACCGTACTGCGGATGAAGAACAGATAGTTGAGTTAGGGGAAGAATTAGAACAAATAGAAGGTATTGAAAAAGTTCAATTTTCCTCAAGAGATGATGAACTAACGAAGTTGATGGATAGTATGGGAGAAGAAGGCCAAGCTTGGGGGATGTTTGAACAAGATAACCCACTGCATCATACATACTATGTTGATCCAACAAATCCCGAACAAACAGAACAAATTGCTTCTCAAATTAAATCTTTAAACTATGTAGATGATGTTCTTTATGGACAAGATGTAATACAAAAATTATTCGAGTTTAATAATTATGCTAGAACAATTGGATTAGGGTTGATTATAGCTCTTGTATTTACTGCAATCTTCCTAATCTCAAATACTATTAAAATCACGATTATTGCACGTAGTACCGAAATCGGTATTCAAAAACTAGTAGGTGCTAAGAATAGCTTTATTCGTTGGCCTTTCTTTATTGAGGGAGCTTTACTTGGGATACTTGGTTCAGTAATACCAATCACGGTCATATTAAGTGGTTACTATTATATATATAGTAATTTTAATGACGCTATAACAATTCCATTTGTTGAGTTACTACCATTTAATCCATTTGCTTGGCAACTAGCTGGAATGGTACTACTAATTGGTGCGGTAATTGGTGTATGGGGTAGCGTAATGAGTGTTCGTAAGTTCTTAAAAGTATAATAAAAGGTTAAGGAATCCATGCAGAGGGGGAAATATGATTGAAGAAGATAACTTCCATTCTAGTTATTACTTTATTAACATTAACGGTGTTTGGACCTAATTTAAAAGTTTCTGCTGAATCTGCAGATGATGTTCAAAAACAAATTGAAGATCTTGAAAAAGAAAAATCGAATTTAGAGAAAGAACGAAAGAATATTGAGGACTCTAAGAAAGATACCGAGAGTAAAATGGAAGAAAATAAACAAGAGCAAAACTCAGTAGAGTCTGAAATCAATAACATTGACTCTGAATTAGAGGACACGCAAAAACAAATTGAAACGAAACAAACAGAAATTGATGAAACAAATGATGAGATTAATAGTCTTACAGAAAAAGTTGAAGAATTAAAAGAACGAATTAAAGAACTAGAGGAAGAAATTAAACTCTTAAAAGAACGGATTGAGAAGCGGGACGAGTTATTAAAGAATCGCCTACTTTCTATTCAACAAAATGGTGGAGATATTAAATATTTAGAAGTGATTTTTGGTGCATCTAGTTTTGGAGACTTTATTTCTCGAAGTACTGCAGTAAATACTATTATGGATCAAGATAAAGAAATAATGGAAGAACAAGAAAGAGATAAACAAGCTCTAGAAGAAAATAAAAAAGAAGTTGTAGCTAGTAAAGGTGAGATAGAAGAGAAAAAGCTGGCGGTTGAAGATAAGAAGAAATCTCTTGAAGGACAGCACGATGAATTACTAGCGTTAAAAGATCAATTAAATAATCAAATTGCTGAAAAAGAAACACTAATGGCAGAGCTAGTTGATGAACACGAAGAGCTAGAAGAGATTAAGCTTTCAGCTGAAGAGGAACAACAACTAATTTCTGATGAAGCTGCTGCTAAAGAACAAGCTATTAAATTAGCTCAAGAAAAAAAAGCTAACATGCAGAAAAAAGAGAAAGAAAAACAAAATACATCGAATCAAGGTAGTAATTCAACAGCATCAGCAGGAGGAAGCAGTTCTGTTCCTAGCGGAGATTTTATCCGTCCAACTACCGGACCGGTTACCTCTGGATTTAACCCAAACCGGATGCATCCAATCTTTAATGAATTAAGACCGCATACTGGTACAGATTTTGGAGCTTCTAATGCTGGAGACCGTAATATTATGGCTTCTGCTGATGGAGTTGTATATCAAGCTGGCGTATTAAGTGGTTATGGTAATACAGTAATGATTACACATCATGTGAATGGCCAAACCTTTACTACACTTTATGCACATTTAAACAGTATGTCAGTTTCAACAGGACAAACTGTATCACAAGGTGACAAGATTGGAGTAATGGGGAATACTGGTAACTCAACTGGTGTACATCTTCATTTTGAAATTCATCCAGGTGGCTATAAAAATCCAGTAGATCCATTTAATTATATTAATTAGTAGTATATTAAAATATGCAAATAAGAGACCGAATTATAATTCGCAAATAACGGATTATAATTCGGTCTCTTGATTATAGAATTAATCTTAAAAAAGAAGTTGGGACATAATTTTAAATTTAGCATTAAGAATACATTAGAATTTTTATGAACAAATCCATAGTCATTCAATTCTTAACATGGTATCCTTTTCTTATTGAAGTATTTTCATATCTGAATAATTATTAAATATAGAAGCAAGCAATGGCTTGTACTAATAACTAAGAGGTGGAGACATGAAGCTTAATAAAAAACAAATAGTGCTTATATTTGTAGGTGCATTATTATTAGGATTCATTGGTGCATATGCAGGAATTCAATTAGCACAAGATAATAATCAACAAACACTACAATCGACTGTTGAAAATTCATCATCGAATGAAGATGAAAGTAATGAACAGTCTGAATTGACGGGGGATTTAAACAAAGTTTCTCAAGCATACGATATTATTAAAGAAAATTACTTAGAGGATGTAGAAGATAAACAATTAGTCGAAGGTGCTATTGAAGGGATGTTAGCAACCCTAGACGATCAGCATACATCTTACTTAGATGTTGAGATGATGCAACAATTTAATGAACAAATCGAATCTTCATTTGAAGGAATTGGAGCAGAAGTAAGTATGGTGAACGGAAATGTTACTATTGTATCACCGATGAAAGGTTCCCCAGCAGAAGGGGCTGGTCTGCGACCAAATGATCAAGTATTAACGGTAGATGGTGAAAGTTTAGATGGGTTAAACTTAAATGAAGCTGTAGCGCAAATTAGAGGTGAAAAGGGTTCAGAAGTTGTATTAGAGATACAAAGGGCAGGTGTAACTGAACCATTTGAAGTAACAATCGTTCGAGATACGATTCCAGTTGAAACGGTATATAGTGAAACAAAAGAAGTAGATGGAAAATTAACTGGAATAATCGAGATCACTAATTTCTCTGAGAAAACGGGAGAAGAATTTGATCAACAATTAAATGAATTAGAGAATCAAGAAGTAGAAGGATTAGTTATTGATGTTCGTGGTAATCCAGGTGGACTTTTAAATGTAGCAGAAGATATTCTTAAACATTTAGTGCCAAAAGATCTCCCGATTCTACAAATTGAGGATGGAGAAGGACAAGTTGAGGAAGTTTATTCTGAATTAGAAGCGAAAAAAGATTATCCAATTAGTGTTCTGATTGATGAAGGAAGTGCGTCAGCTTCTGAGATTCTTGCGGTTGCAATGAAGGATCTTGGATATGATATTGTTGGTGAAACAAGCTATGGTAAAGGTACAGTTCAACAAGCCGTGCCAATGGGAGATGGAAGTTCTATTAAGTTAACAACGTTAAAATGGCTTTCACCTAAAGGTGAATGGATAAATGAAGAAGGAGTAGAGCCTACTATTGAAGAAAAACAACCAGAATATTACTATTCTATTCCAATTCAAGTAGAAGAACCATTTTCTATGGATGAGACTAGTGAGGAAATTGCTAATATGCAAGTAATGCTTTCTGGATTAGGTTATGATACTGGACGCACCGATGGATATTTTGATGACCAGACAGAGAAAGCAGTGAAAGATTTTCAAGCAGATAATGATTTAGAAGCTACTGGGGAAGTAGATACCGAAACAGGAGGCTTAATTGAATCACAACTCGTTGAAAAAATAAGAAACGGTGAAGATGATCAACAACTGGATACATCATTAGAAGAATTGTATCAATAAACAGAGATTTTCATCAGTAAAAGATTTAAGTCTTTGAGTGAAGTAAACATACGACTACTCACTCTGATAAATTCTTAGGATAAAGAGGTTGGGACATAATAAAAAGTATTTATCTAGAGACGGATGATTAGTAGAATGAGCGTAAGACATATTTCGATAGTTCTTTGGGAAGAAGGTCAAAGGGTAGTCCCTGATGCATGAGCAATCCAAGGCGCCCATTAGTCTCCTACGAGAACACGAGTATATTTCTGAAGCGGGTAATTAAAAGCGATTCATTCGGATTTATCTTTTGAGTAAATACTTGTCCCAATCTCTTTTCCTATTTCTTTTACAAAAAAGCAGGAAAAACGATAGAAGAATCGAATATTTTTATATAGACATTTTGATTAGGCATAGTAAAGTAGGTGACAGAATGGTTGAGTCTTGGTTGTTAGAAGGAGCGAAAGCAGTCGGCAGATTTTTTCTAAATCCGACATTGTATTGGTTTATGTTTATTTTGACAGTAGCTAGTTATTTCCGCATAAAAAGGGAGAGACAGGACTTTGGAATAAAAGTATACCAGAAATTTATCGAGTGGAAGGGAACGTTCGTTGTTTCTTTAATCACAGGATTAGTTCTATCAGTAATTGCAGTTGGCACAGGTATGGTATTTTCTTATGAGGTATTAGTATTATTAGCAATAGTTACAATTATACTTAGTATTAGTACAAAATTCACACTATTGTCACCCAGTTATATTATTGGATTGACATTTTTACTGTTATTAGTTATTCCACCTCTATTAGAAATGCAAAGTCAGGTTAATTATAATTTTGATTATGGGTTAAGTTTTAAATCATTAGCAGTAATAGGTGCTTTGCTACTAATTGTAGAATCGATCATAATCCAACGAATTCAAAAACAATCAACATTTCCGCGGATTTCCCTTAGTGACAGGGGAATATGGGTAGGCCAACATCAAGTAAAAAGATTAGCTTTGATTCCGCTACTTGTATTAGTTCCAGAAGGACTTATTACTTCTTTTGCACCCTGGTGGCCTTATTTATCTATTGGTGAAACATCACTAGGACTAGCTTTTGTTCCCTTTATAATTGGATTTGATTATACTGCAAAAGGTCATTATCATTTGGATGCGATAAAGAAAGTTTCAAAAGCTAATTATATGTTAGCTATTGTTATATTAATGGTTGCTGTAGCAGGTATATTTGTGCCTTATTTATCACTGACTTCAGTCATTTTAGCTATTATAGGTAAAGAATATTTAAATTATCGCTATAGAGAGGGAGATAGACTTCGTCGTCCTTATTATCAGCCACATGATCAAGGACTACGTGTGGTGGGGGTTTTACCTAACAGTCCAGCAAATAGACTTGAAATATCTCCTGGTGAATCTATCTATCGGGTAAACGGCCGAAAGGTAACAAATAGTCAGAGTTTTTATGAAGCACTTCAAGGTAATGGTGCATTTATTAAACTAGAAATTATTGATTATCATAAAGAAATTAGACTTGTTCAAGGATCTCTATATGAAGGAGAGCATCATGCTTTAGGGTTATTATTTCCTAAGGAACCTTTTAAACAGAAACAAAAGCAAACTGGCTAACTGAGGAAAGTAGAGCAATAAAAATATGACTAGTATGACGAACAATAATTGGAAGGTATATGTAAATATATCTGAAGTATTGTTCGTTTTAATTTTATATAACAATACACTTCCTTGTTCAAGCTTAAGAATTCATACAACTCAATTGGTATGATATGATTTCCATTATGCTTAAATGGGTAGAATAAAAGATAAGATAATATAAAAAAACGAATACTTGTTCGTTTTTTTATAAAGAGATATAATAGATATTAGCTCGAAAAGAACGGAGGCATTGTTGTGAAGGAGAAATTTGAATTAGTATCTGCTTATGACCCAGCTGGTGATCAACCAAATGCTATAAAAGAGATAACGGAAAAAGTACTGGCTGGTCAACGTCATCAAACATTGCTTGGTGCTACAGGTACTGGGAAGACATTTACCATGTCCAATGTTGTAAAAGAGATAAACCGTCCGACACTAGTAATTGCGCATAACAAAACATTAGCTGGACAGTTGTACAGTGAGTTTAAAGAGTTTTTTCCAAATAATGCTGTAGAATACTTTGTTAGCTACTATGATTATTATCAGCCAGAGGCATATGTACCGTCTACAGATACATTTATTGAAAAAGATGCGAGTATCAATGATGAAATTGATAAATTACGACATTCTGCAACTTCTGCATTATTTGAAAGAGAAGATGTATTAATTGTAGCAAGTGTGTCTTGTATTTACGGTTTAGGTAATCCAGAAGAATATAAAAGTCAAGTGTTGTCATTAAGGATGGGAATGGAGAAAGATCGTGACCAATTACTTCGTGATTTAGTAGAAGTTCAATATGCTAGAAATGATATTAATTTCCAACGGGGTACATTTCGAGTTCGCGGTGATTCAGTCGAGATCATTCCAGCTTCTCATGAAGAGTATTGTATTCGTGTAGAATTCTTTGGTGATGAAATTGATCGTATACGTGAAGTTGATGCGCTAACCGGTGAAATAATCGGTGATCGAGAACATGTAGCTATTTTTCCAGCTTCTCACTTTGTTACGAGAGAAGAAAAAATGAAAATCGCTATTCAAAATATAGAAAAAGAACTCGAAGAACAACTAAAAGAAATGCGTGATAAAGGAAAATTATTAGAAGCACAACGATTAGAGCAACGAACCAATTATGATTTAGAAATGATGCGAGAAATGGGGTTCTGTTCAGGAATTGAGAATTATTCACGTCACCTAACACTCCGTGGACCTGGAGCGATTCCATATACATTATTGGATTTCTTTCCAGAGGATTTCTTAGTAATTATTGATGAATCGCACGTAACTCTTCCACAGATTCGTGGAATGTTCAATGGGGATCAAGCGCGTAAACAAGTGCTTGTAGATCATGGTTTTCGATTACCGTCTGCGATGGATAATCGCCCACTTCGATTTCAAGAGTTTGAAGATAAAACAAAACAGTTGGTTTATGTGTCTGCGACTCCTGGACCATATGAACTTGAACATACTCCTGAAATGACAGAACAAATTATTCGACCTACAGGATTATTAGATCCAGTAGTTGAGGTGCGTCCAATTGAAGGACAAATTGATGATCTTATAGAGGAAATACGGATCCGAATGGAAAAAAATGAACGTGTATTAATCACGACATTAACAAAGAAAATGTCGGAGGATTTAACCGATTATTTAAAAGAAATAGGTATGAAAGTTGCTTACTTGCACTCCGAGATTAAAACATTAGAACGTATAGAAGTAATACGTGATTTACGAGTCGGGAAATTTGATGTTTTAGTAGGTATTAATTTGTTAAGAGAAGGACTAGATATACCTGAAGTTTCTCTTGTTACCATCTTAGATGCTGATAAAGAAGGATTTTTACGTTCAGAACGATCTCTGATTCAAACCATGGGTCGTGCTGCACGTAATGAAAATGGAAAAGTAATTATGTATGCTGACAAAATAACGGACTCAATGAAAAAAGCAATTGATGAGACAAATCGACGTCGAGCAATACAAACAGAATATAATGAACAACATGGCATTACTCCTAAAACGATTCGAAAAGATGTTCGAGATGTTATTAAAGCAACGACCGCAGCAGAAGAAACAGAATCATATGAACCGAAAACGAAACAGATTAACAAAATGACGAAAAAAGAGAAAGAAAAAGTAATTGAACAAATGGAGAAAGAGATGAAGCAAGCAGCAAAAGATCTTGACTTCGAGAAAGCAGCAGAATTACGAGATGTCATTTTGGAACTAAAAGTGGAAGGATGATTTAGGAATGCCAAGTAAGTCTATAAAAATTCAAGGAGCACGAACACATAATTTAAAGGATATCGATATCAATATTCCTAAAAATAAATTAGTGGTATTAACAGGGTTATCGGGTTCAGGTAAGTCTTCTCTTGCATTTGATACCATATATGCAGAAGGTCAACGTAGATATGTAGAATCCTTATCTTCCTATGCACGTCAATTTTTAGGACAAATGGATAAACCGGATGTAGATGTTATTGAAGGACTATCTCCAGCAATATCTATTGATCAAAAAACAACAAGTAAAAATCCAAGATCAACGGTTGGGACAGTTACAGAAATTTATGATTATTTACGTCTGTTATATGCAAGAATTGGTAGGCCGACATGTCCCAATCATGGTATTGAAATCAGTTCACAGACTGTCCAACAAATGGTTGATCGGATATTAGAGTATCCGGATCGTACAAAACTTCAAATTCTTGCGCCAGTTGTATCAGGAAGAAAAGGTGAGCATGTAAAAATCTTAAAAAACTTAAAACAAGAAGGTTATGTACGAATTCGTGTAAATAATGAAATGAGAGAAGTAACAGATGATATTCAATTGGAAAAAAATAAGAAGCATTCGATTGAAGTAGTAATTGATCGTATTGTAGTAAAAGACGGTGTGGCTTCGAGATTAAGTGATTCTATTGAAACTGCATTAAAGCTTGGAGAAGGTAATATTATAGTCGATGTCATTGGTGAGGAAGAATTGACCTTCAGTGAGAATCACGCATGCCCCATTTGTGGTTTTTCCATTGGCGAACTAGAGCCAAGACTGTTTTCTTTTAATAGCCCATTTGGTGCTTGTCCAAGTTGTGATGGCTTAGGTACAAAATTAGAAGTTGATATCGACCTTGTCATTCCAGATTGGGATAAAACATTAAATGAAAATGCAATTGCACCGTGGGAACCAATTAGTTCTCAATATTACCCACAATTATTAAAAAGTGTTTGTAATCATTTTGGTATTGATATGGATATCCCAGTAAAGGAAATTCCACAGCAACAAATGGATATCATTTTACAAGGAAGTGGCAAAGAAAAGATAAAATTTGAATATGAAAATGATTTTGGAAGTATAAGGAGATCAGAATCACCATTCGAAGGTGTTTTAAAGAATGTAGCAAGACGTTATAGAGAAACGAGTTCTGATTTTATACGAGAGACATTAGAAAAGTATATGGCTCAAAAAAACTGTCCTACTTGTAAAGGACACCGCTTGAAGAAGGAAGCCTTAGCAGTATTAATTAATGGAAAACATATCAGTAATGTAACCGACTTTTCTATAGCAGAATCAATACAACTTTTCCAACAACTCAATCTTACTGAAAAAGAACAACAGATAGCTAGATTAATTTTGAAGGAAATTGATAATCGTTTGGAATTTCTTAATAACGTAGGACTTGATTATTTAACATTATCAAGAACGGCGGGAACTTTATCTGGTGGTGAAGCACAACGTATTCGATTAGCAACACAAATTGGCTCTGCATTAACGGGTGTGCTCTATGTGCTTGATGAACCGTCGATTGGTTTGCATCAACGTGATAATGACCGATTAATTGATACATTAAAACGAATGAGAGATTTAGATAATACATTAATTGTAGTCGAGCATGATGAAGATACTATGCTTGCAGCAGACTGGCTAGTAGATATAGGACCTGGAGCAGGTGAGCATGGTGGAGAAATTGTAGCAAGTGATACACCCAAAAACGTGATGAATAATGAACAGTCTCTAACTGGTAAATATTTATCTGGAAAAGAATATATTCCATTACCTACAAAACGAAGAAAAGCAGATAAACGCAAGATAGAAGTAATGGGAGCTTCTGAGAATAATCTAAAAAATGTATCAGCAAAAATTCCGATTGGATTAATGACAGTAGTGACTGGGGTCTCTGGATCAGGGAAGAGTACGTTGGTCAATGAAATTGTCTATAAATCTTTAGCAAAGTCATTATATAAAGGGAAAGTAAAACCGGGTAAGCATAAGAAAATAAAAGGAATTGAACATATAGATAAAGTGATTGATATTGATCAATCACCAATTGGACGTACACCTCGTTCTAATCCTGCTACCTATACTGGAGTGTTTGATGATATTCGTGATGTTTTTGCACAAACCAACGAAGCAAAAGTAAGAGGATATAAAAAAGGTAGATTCAGTTTCAATGTGAAAGGCGGAAGATGTGAAGCTTGTCGAGGTGACGGTATTTTAAAAATTGAGATGCACTTCTTGCCGGACGTTTATGTTCCTTGTGAAGTTTGTGGTGGGGCTCGCTATAACCGTGAAACCTTAGAAGTTAAGTACAAAGGAAAAAATATCTCTGAAGTTCTCGATTTACGAATTGAAGAAGCATTGGAATTCTTTACGGCAATTCCAAAGATTAAACGTAAGTTACAAACGATATATGATGTTGGTTTAGGATATGTAAAACTTGGTCAACCAGCAACTACCCTTTCAGGGGGAGAAGCGCAACGTGTTAAATTAGCAAGTGAATTGCACAAACGTTCTAGTGGTAAGTCCTTTTATATTTTAGATGAACCAACAACTGGACTACATGTAGATGATATTCGTAGATTGCTCACTGTCTTACAACGAATAGCAGATAATGGTGACTCAGTACTTATCATAGAACATAATTTAGATGTTATTAAAAGTGCTGATCATATCATTGATTTGGGGCCAGAAGGTGGCGATCGTGGTGGGCAAATTATTGCTACTGGTACACCTGAACAAATTGCTGAGCAACAAGATGTTTCGTACACAGGAAAATATCTAAGTCCAGTTTTAGATAGGGATAGACAGAGGATGAAAGAAATTCTTGAAGCAAAGACTGTATCAAAATCATAAGTCTTGAAAAGACAGGTAGTATTAAATTGCTACCTGTTTTCTTTTCTTATCATGATAAAGATGCTAAGCTATCTGATTGACGTAAAATGATCATTTCGATAGAGTAAATGTTGAGATGAATTGGAGGCTAGAAATATGAAACCAATTGAAATAAATCATATTCAGGGTTTACTGGATGAGTATGTAAACAAAGAAGTATATATTCACCTTGAAACAACAAATGGAGCTTATGCAAGTCATTTTGACGATAAAGCATATAATGTTGGGGCATACATACGAAATGCTAAAGTTATATATGAGCAAGCTAAAATTGTTGGGGATGGAAAGTCGTATCGTATAGGATTAAAAACAAGAATTGGCTGGGTATATGCCGAAGGGCTTACCGATTGGACCATTCACAAAGAACAATTACTATTAGCTGGCCATGATCGAGAAGGTAGATTGATGGTTGCATTAGAAATTAGTGAAAATCCATTTCATAATTAAAGAAAGATAGGTGAAAATAATGGAGAAGCATGTTGTTGTAATTTATCCACATCCAGATGATGAGTCATTTGGAGCGGCTGGTTCAATGGCTAAGTTCCGTTCTGAAGGTATTCCAGTTACGTATCTTTGTGGAACATTAGGCCAAATGGGAAGAAATATGGGAGATCCTACATTTGCAAATCGAGAAACATTACCAGAAATAAGAAAAAGTGAATTAATCAAGGCATGTGATGCTTTAGATGTAGATTTACAAATGCTAGGATATCGTGATAAAACAATCGAATTCGAAGATCGAACAGAAGTAGCCGAACGTTTAAAAGGAATATTAGAAGATATTCGTCCAACACTTGTGATCACGCATTATCCTGATTATGCTGTTCATCCTGATCATAATGCGCTCGGGGCAGCGGCCATAGAGGCAGTTCGTTTAATGGATCCTAATGAACGTCCAACTGTATGGGCTCAAGCTATTTCCAATGATTATGAGTTGGATCTAGGGAGTCCAGATGTGATAACAGATGTTAATGAATTTTTTGGGAAAAAGTTAGAAGCTATTTTATCTCATGACTCTCAAGTAGCAGGGATGTTTGGCAAATTTAAAATGTTGGATGAATTAGATGAGCAAGAGCGTAGAGAAATTGTAGCAAACTTTGGTAAGGAAAGATTCTATATTTGGCAATTTGATAAATAAGTCAATTTCATAATTGCAAAATTCCATTTTAAAAACGGAAAGAATTTTTCTTTCCCTGGTTAGTTGGAAACCAGTCCTGTTGGGAAAAACCGATTTAAATGGAAATCAAAGAGATCAACATTTGGATTTTATATAAAATATCTTATTATGAAATTTATTAATAATCGAAAATGAAACTTTATACCTCTTTTTACGTATATATAAATAGAAAAAACGGGTATATGTATAAATATAAGTGAGTAGGAGGTATAACATGAAAAAGATATTTCGTTCAGATTCAGATAAGTATGTAGCGGGTGTATTTGGAGGATTAGGAAATTATTTTAATATTGATTCCACGATTTTACGTATTGGCTTTATTATTTTACTTATTCCTAGTTTCTTTACACTTTCGCTAATTTATATCGCTGTTGCGATGATTATGCCTAAAGAGGATATCTATTAATGATTATTAGATGGATTGTTTCGTTAATTTTAAATGCTGTTGCATTAATAGCTGTTGCTCAATTATTTGACTCGTTTCATTTAGAAGGATTTGGCACAGCTGTTTTAGCAAGTTTTATATTAGCTATTTTAAATATAATTGTGAAGCCAATTTTAGTGATTTTAACGTTACCTATAACAATAGTTACCTTTGGATTGTTTTTAATAGTGATTAATGCGATTACGTTAATGATAACTCAAGCGTTGATAGGTTCTTCATTTGTGATTGATGGTTTTGGAATTGCTATTATTGCTTCGATTATTATTTCCTTAATTACAATGATTTTAAATAGTTTAGTAAGAGACTCCGTTCGATAATTTTGGGACAATGGAGAGACAAAAGTATTTACGCAATAGGGTTTGAAATCCCGCTTCAGAAATATACTCCGCTTATCCATCGGTGGCTGGTGAGCCTCCGGATGCTTATGCATTGGGGGTCTCAACTATGCCTCACTCCCACAGGACATGGGAGGCATCGACACCATTGCATCGCAAGCAGAAAATCGATTTTTGATTTTCAAGGAGTCTCCGTATATTTCTTACGCTAATTTAGCTATCTTCCTTTTGTTTGTCTCAGTTCCTTGAAGAAATATTAACTTTCTGTGGGCAGAATAAGCGGGTTTTCTTTACTTAGATGAAATAATTCATATAAACTATTGGAAACGTAGACTCTTGTCTACGTTTTTTTGTTTGACTATGCTAAAATGGTATTCAGTTAACAAGCAATGGAAGGAGCTGCAATTATGGTAGCGGTGGTCCGTACTCAAGATTTATTGAATAATTTTAACCTGACTTTAGTATCAGGAGAAGATGGAATACAACGTGAAATTATAACAAGTGATATTTCTAGACCAGGAATAGAGATGACTGGCTATTTTAGATATTACCCTAAAGAACGCTTGCAACTTATTGGTAAAACAGAAATGGCTTATTTTCTAGATTTAAGTTCGGCTCAAAGAAGAGATCGTGCTGAACGGTTATGTACTGATATCACTCCGGGGATAGTTGTTTCTAGAGGAATGGATATCCCTGAAGAATTGAAAGAAGCATCTGAGAAATCTGGTGTACCTATTCTTCAATCTCCTAGAAAAACTACTCGTGTTATTAGCCGATTAACCAACTATTTAGAATCAAAGTTTGCTCCATTTACTGCTATACATGGAGTTCTCGTAGATATTTATGGAGTTGGTGTGTTAATTATTGGTCAAAGTGGAGTAGGTAAAAGTGAAACAGCTTTAGAACTAGTTAAAAGAGGCCATCGATTAGTCGCAGATGACAATGTAGAGATTCGGCAAGAAGATTATGATAGCCTAATTGGAAATGCTCCTCCCTTAATTGAGCATTTATTAGAGATCAGAGGTCTTGGTATTATTAACGTAATGACCCTATTTGGAGCTGGATCTGTACGCAGTAAGAAGCGAATTTCTTTAGTTATTAATCTCGAGAATTGGGATGAGAAAAAACAATATGATCGTCTTGGTTTGGATGAAGATATGATGAAAATCATGGATGTGCATTTACCAAAAGCAACCATACCTGTTCGTCCTGGAAGAAACCTTGCAGTAATAATAGAAGTAGCTGCAATGAACTTCCGATTAAAACGAATGGGAGTGAATACAGCAGAAGAATTTTCAGAAAGATTGTCTACAATGATTGAAAAAGGAGAACTTGAATAAAGGAGGATTAAAATATGCTACAAACTGCGGCACCAATCGATAGAGTATTTATTGAAATTGGCCCCATTTCGATATATTGGTATGGCATAATTATTGCATTTGGTGCGATATTAGCAATTTACCTTGCTTCAAAAGAGGCAGATCGTCTTGGGTTAACAAAAGACTTAATGTTAGATTTTGTCATGTTTGCCGTTCCAATTGCAATAATCTTTGCAAGAATTTACTATGTATTTTTTGAGTTTGATCAGTATGTTAATGGTCCTTGGTGGAAAGTATTTGCAATTTGGGAAGGCGGAATTGCTATCCATGGAGCAATAATTGGAGGAGTACTAACGGCGATTGTTTTTGCTAGAGTAAGAAAAGTTTCTTTTTGGCAAATAGCTGATATTGTTGCTCCAAGTCTAATATTAGGACAGGCGATTGGAAGATGGGGGAACTTTGTAAACCAAGAAGCTCATGGTGGACCGATTTCACAAGCTACATATGAAAGTTTTCATCAATATTTGCCTGATTTTATTATGAACCAAATGACTATTAATGGTGTAATGTATCATCCGACATTCTTATATGAATCGGTATGGAATATATTAATTTTTGTGGGATTATTGCTTTTACGAAAGTACAATCCTGTGCGAGGGGAAGTATTCTTAACCTATGCAATTACGTATTCAATTGGAAGATTCTTTATTGAAGGATTACGTACCGATAGTCTGTATATGTTCGATATAATTCGTACAGCACAATTTATTTCAATCTTAACTATCATTGTGTCTATTGTTTTTATTATTTATCGCCGTAAAACCGTTAGCGAGCGTTATTTAGATGCACCACCAAAAAACAAAAAGAAGAATAAAAAAACAAATAAGAAAAAGAAAAAATAAAGTCCAACACGACTAGTCAGGGGATGAATAACATGTCTGGTACGCTACAAAGAGGGTTTTGGGAAGGACTTAATACTACATGGAAATTAGGGAAGATTATTTTCCCGATAACATTAATTGTTACGATACTTCAATTTACTCCAGTTTTACCTTGGTTTATAAAGCTTATTTCTCCAATGATGGGATTATTAGGTTTGTCAGGAGAAGCTGCGGTGCCGTTAGTTTTAGGGAATGCATTAAATCTTTATGCAGGTATTGCTGCCATTATTTCGTTTGACTTTACAGTTAAAGAAGTATTTATTATAGCAATCATGTTATCCTTCTCTCATAATTTATTTGTTGAATCTGCGGTTGCGACAAGTGTGGGTGTAAAGTGGTGGATAATCGTTGGTGTACGTGTGGGTTTAGCATTGTTTTCTGCATTTATTATTAACCTGGTATGGAATGGTGGATCAGAAATGGCGCAATATGGATTTGTGTCAGGTTCTGAATCTGCTCCAAATGGGTGGGGAGAAATTATATTGCATGGTGCACAAACGGCAATAATTGCAATTGTGCAGTTAGCGTGCATTGTAATTCCCCTAATGATCGTGATGCAATTGATGCGTGACCGCGGCTGGTTAGATGCTATGTCGAATAAGATGGCTCCTTTTATGCGTTTGCTAGGTATAGATAAGAGTGCTTCCATGACCATGGTTGCAGGTTTAACCATTGGTCTAGCGTATGGAGCTGGATTAATGATTCAAGCTGTGAAAGAAGATAATGTATCTAAAAAGGATATGTCTCTCGCATTAATTTTTCTCGTGTCTTGTCATGCTGTCGTGGAAGATACACTGGTATTTATTCCACTGGGGATACCTGTATGGCCGTTACTCATTATTCGGTTGTTAACAGCAATTATTCTAACAATAACCATTGCTTATTTCTGGAATAAACGAGACAACAAGAAAAGAAAGGAAATGATTCATGAGCATTCGTACCATACTCTTTGATCTTGATGGAACGCTTATTGATACAAATGCATTAATAACTGCTTCCTTCGAGCATACATTTAGACAATATAATCTAAATTTTAGTAATGAAGAAATACTGAAGTTTAATGGCCCACCTCTTATAGATACGTTTAATAAAATTGATGTAACAAGAGCCGACGAGATGATTTCAACTTATCGTGAGCATAACATTCGTGAACATGATAAGTTTGTCACAGCATTTCCTCATGTATATGAAACTTTAGAAGAACTGAAGAGAAGAAATATATCTCTAGGGATAGTAAGTACAAAAATGCGTCATACGGTACAAATGGGGCTTGATTTAACAGGTATATCTAAGTTCTTCTCTACGGTCATAACATATGATGATGTAACTCATGCTAAGCCGCATCCAGAACCAGTACAGATGGCAATGCAAAAGCTAAATGCTAACCCTGAGCAAACGCTTATGGTAGGTGACAATCATCATGATATTGTATCGGGTCAAAGAGCGAATGTACAAACAGTAGCAGTAGAATGGTCATTAAAAGATACGAACTATCTAAAAAGTTTTCATCCAGATTATTTTATTAATGATATGAATGATATCTTATCAATAGTAGGTGATTCATGTGCGTAAAACAGAGCGTTATGCTGTAAAACGTGCGAATTCGTTATGGCAAATATATGATACTGTGCCGTTTTGGAAGGTCATAAGAAATTTTATAGTGATTCAAATAGCGCGGTATACTCCTTTCCTGGAAGTGAAAAACTGGTTATATAGAAATATATTAAATATGAAAATTGGAGAAACCACTTCCTTCGCTGTAATGGTAATGCCTGATATTATGTTTCCCGAGAAAATAAAAGTGGGTAATAATTGTGTGATCGGGTATAATACAACAATTCTAGCTCATGAGTATCTTATAAAAGAATATCGCCTCGGTGATGTTCACATTGGTGATGAAGTAATGATCGGTGCGAATTCTACCATTCTCCCTGGTGTAACTATTGGCGATGGAGCAATTATCTCTGCGGCAACATTAGTACATAAAGATGTACCAGCAGGAGCTTTTGTTGGAGGAAATCCTATGAAGATTATATATACGAAAGATGAGATAGAAAGAAATAATAATATTATTAACGAAGAATAGGTGGTATATAATGGAACTTCCTAAAGGAGTTTTACCAGCCGTTCGTCAGATGAAAGATTTCGATAAGGCGTTAGAAACAGACCATGAGTATATTGTTATACTAGAATCTAGACTCGTACAGTTAAAAAGCTTGATTGAATATAGTCATCGTAACGGAAAGAAAGTATTAGTACATTTTGATCTAATTCAGGGATTAAAAGCAGATGAATATGGAATGGAATTTTTAAATAGAGAAATGAAGCCAGATGGTGTTTTATCTACTCGGGGGAATGTTATTGCTTTAGCAAAAAAATATAAGTTACTCGCTATTCAGCGAATATTTCTTTTAGATAGTCTTGCATTAGATCAAAACATGAAATTAGTTCGTAAATTTCAACCCCATTGTATTGAATTACTTCCGGGGTTGATACCGAATATAATTCAACAAGTAGGGACACAGACAAAAATACCAATTATTGCAGGTGGCCTTATTCGAAAAAATGAAGAAGTGAATAACGCTATAGAAGCTGGAGCAATAGCGGTATCTACTTCAAATACAACATTATGGAAATAAAAGGAAAGGTCCAACTATCTTTTGATGCGGTTGGGCCTTTTGTCGAATAATGATGAACTGGAAAGAATTTCTTATAGGAAAAAGTGTTGACAACGCTTTCAGTATTTTGTACTATTTAGGTACAAGTTAATTTGTGGTGGAGACTAGGAGACCTGCATTTCAATCGTACTCAAATATTTAGGGTATGTTATTGAAGTGTGGGTTTTTTTATTACTACAAAGGGTACTTGATTAAAAGGGAGGTAGTATGTATGACTGAGTTCATGGCAGAGTTAGTAGGTACAATGATACTTATCATCTTCGGTGGCGGCGTTGTAGCAGGCGTTGTATTAAAAAAATCGAAAGCAGAAGGCACAGGATGGGTACTTATTACTCTTGGTTGGGGATTAGCAGTTGCCCTTGGTGTATATGCTGTAGGTAATTTTACAGGAGCACATATTAATCCAGCGGTAACTATTGGATTCGCGGCTGTAGGAGATTTTCCTTGGAGTAAAGTTCCTCTTTATATTCTTGCCCAAGTAATCGGTGCAATTATCGGTGCAATTATTGTTTTCCTGAATTACTTACCGCATTGGAAAGTAACAGAGAGCAAAGAAGATAAACTAGGTGTATTTGCAACTGGAGCAGCAATTCGTAGTCCATTTTCAAATTTAATAAGTGAAATGATTGGGACATTTGCATTACTTTTAGGATTAATGTTTATTGGATCGAATGATTTTACAGAAGGTCTAAATCCGTTAATTGTCGGTGCACTTATTGCAGCTATCGGTATGTCTTTAGGTGGTACAACTGGTTATGCAATTAACCCGGCACGTGACCTTGGACCACGTATTGCACATGCAATCTTACCAATTCCAGGAAAAGGTAGTTCTGATTGGGGTTATGCATGGATCCCAATAGTAGGACCAATTATTGGTGGAGTTTATGGTGCAATGTTTTATGACAGTGTTTTTCTAGCTAATTACACCTTCCCGTTTTGGGTAATGACTATTTTTGTATTAATATTATTTATAGGAGCAGCAGTGAGTGAGTTGAAAACGGGTTCAAATCCTGCTGAAAAATTGAATCAAAAATTAAGATAGGAGGAGTTTGTCATGTCAGAAAAATTTATTTTGTCCATTGACCAAGGAACAACAAGCTCTCGCGCAATACTTTTTAATCATAAGGGTGAAATCGTTGAATCTGCTCAAAAGGAATTTGAGCAATTCTTCCCAAAACCAGGTTGGGTGGAACACGATGCAAATGAGATATGGACGTCTGTATTAGCTTGTATTGCTGATGTATTAAGAAAAGCAGATATAGAAGCAAATCAAATTGAAGGAATTGGAATTACCAATCAACGTGAAACAACGGTAGTTTGGGATAAGAATACGGGTAGACCAATATATAAGGCCATTGTTTGGCAATCTCGTCAAACGGAAAGCATTTGTAAGGAATTAAAAGAACAAGGATATGAAGATACAATCCGTCATAAGACAGGATTGTTAATTGACCCTTATTTCTCTGGCACAAAAGTAAAATGGATTTTAGACAATGTAGATGGAGCTAGAGAAAAAGCAGAAGCTGGAGATTTATCATTTGGAACAATTGATAGTTGGTTAATATATCGATTATCTGGTGGTAAAACACACGTAACAGATTATTCCAACGCCTCTCGTACATTAATGTTTAATATTTATGATTTAAAATGGGATGATGAGTTATTAGAAATATTGGATGTGCCGAAAAGTATGCTTCCTGAAGTAAAACCATCTTCTGAAGTATATGCGCATACTGTTTCCTATCATTTCTTTGGTGAAGAAATACCTATTGCAGGTGTAGCTGGTGACCAGCAAGCTGCATTATTCGGTCAAGCTTGTTTCGATAAAGGTATGGCTAAAAATACGTATGGTACTGGCTGTTTCTTATTAATGAATACAGGAGAAGAACCGGTACGCTCTAAACATGGGCTACTTACTACGCTTGCTTGGGGAGTAGATGGTAAGGTTGAGTATGCACTGGAAGGTAGTATTTTTGTTGCTGGATCTGCAATCCAATGGCTTCGGGATGGATTAAGACTTATTGAATCAAGTCCACAAAGTGAAAAATTAGCATCGCAAGTTGAGACTACAGATGGTGTGTATTTGGTACCGGCGTTTGTTGGTCTTGGCACACCTTACTGGGATAGTGATGCTCGTGGAGCTGTATTTGGCTTAACTCGCGGGACAAAGAAGGAACATTTTGTTCGTGCAACATTAGAATCTTTGGCATATCAAACAAAAGATGTCATGGATGCAATGTTAGCGGATTCTGATATTGATTTGAAGACATTGCGCGTCGATGGCGGAGCAGTTAAAAATAATTTACTGATGCAGTTCCAGAGTGATATTCTAGGTGTAACTGTTGAAAGACCTGTCGTTCAAGAAACCACTGCACTTGGTTCGGCTTATTTAGCAGGATTAGCAGTAGGATTCTGGAAAGATAAAGATGAAATTGCAAAACAATGGTTAAATGAAAAGACATTTGAAAATAAAATGGATGAAGAAGAAAGTGCACATCTTTATAAAGGATGGCAAAAGGCCGTTGAAGCTACTCGTTCATTTAAATTTGAATCATAATAAAAAAGAGAACTGTCTCGATTAAGAGGCAGTTTTCTTGTACAAAGATTAAGGAAGTATATAAATATGGACTTGATATCGTTTGTAGATAGAATTGTCCAGTGTAGGCTACAGATACTAGGAGATTTCATGAAAGCGACCTACGATATAGAAGACTTGCTGAATACTCCAACTCACGAGTTTCTATTCCGTTGCTATAATTTTATTCCTAAATTATGAAAAAGGAGAGATAATACTTATGAAAAAAATCATTAATAATCCAAATGATGTTGTGTCGGATATGGTCTCTGGGATGATACAAGCTTTTCCAGAAAAACTAGAACAAATAGATGGAACAATGATAATTAAACGTAAGGAATTATCTTCAAATAAAGTTGGTCTTGTTAGTGGTGGAGGAAGTGGCCACGAACCTGCCCATGCTGGATATGTTGGTAAAGGAATGTTAGATGCAGCAGTTGCAGGAGAAGTATTTACTTCACCTACCCCTGATCAAATCTTGGCAGCAATAAAAGCCGTTGACACTGGGCATGGAGTTCTTTTAATCGTAAAAAACTATACAGGAGATGTTATGAACTTCGATATGGCGAGTGAATTGGCCGAGTCTGAGGGAATAAAGGTAGAACAAGTTATTGTTAATGACGATGTAGCTGTAGAAGATAGTGATTTTACTACCGGTCGTAGAGGAATTGCTGGTACAGTGTTTGTGCACAAAATTGCTGGAGCAATGGCTGAAACAGGAGCAACATTAAATGAAGTAAAGGAAGTTGCTGAAAAAACAATTACACATGTAAGATCGATGGGAATGGCACTTACTCCATGTACAGTACCTGCTGCAGGTAAACCAAGTTTTCAATTAGAAGATAATGAAATGGAAATTGGTATTGGAATTCATGGAGAAGCAGGTATTGAGAGAAAACCGATAACATCAGCTGAAAATATTGCCAATGAGCTTACCCAAAAAGTACTTGATGATCTTCAATTGCAATCAGGTGATGAGGTTGCAGTGATGATTAATGGGTTAGGTGCAACTCCAGAAATGGAGCTATTTATTCTACAACAACATGTGAATCAATTGCTTAAGGACAATAATTTATCTGTTTTTCGTACGTATGTAGGTGAATTTATGACATCCCTAGAAATGACAGGGTGTTCGGTTACACTATTAAAAGTGGACAATCAATTAAAATCACTTTTAGAAGCAAAAAGTGAAGCTACAGCATTTCGCGTCTAAAGAAAGGAGAATATTCATTGAAATTACAGGTAAACGATATAAGAAATTGGATGAATTTATCAAACCAACTTATTCAAGAGAATAAGTCCTATCTCACAGAATTGGACCAAGCTATTGGTGACAGCGATCATGGAATAAATATGGCAAGAGGTTTTCAAGAAGTTATAACAAAGATTCAAGATCAATCCTACTCGACACCATCAGATATGTTAAAAGATGTTGCGATGACATTAATGTCTAAGGTGGGAGGGGCAGCTGGACCACTTTATGGTACTGCTTTCCTTATATTATCGATGGCTTGGAAAAATAAAAGCGAAATTCAGGTAAATGATATTAAAGATGGATTACAAGCTAGCCTAGATGGGATTAAACAGCGAGGAAAAGCAACTTCAGGTGAGAAAACGATGATTGATGTTTGGGATCCTGTTGTACAGTTATTTAGTGAAAATGATATTACTGACCCTTCTTTAATTGAAGAAACAGCAAAGCAAGCAATGAATAATACCAAGGATTTAAAAGCTACAAAAGGGAGAGCGTCCTATTTTAAAGAAAAATCAATCGGTAATATTGATCCTGGATCAGCCTCTTCTTATTATATATTCTCAGCACTATCAACTTCTTTACAAGGAGCGTAGATAACATGGGACAAGTTGGGATTGTGCTTATTTCGCACAGTGTAAAAATAGCAGAAGGTACAAAAGAGTTAGTACAGCAAGTAATGAAAGATGTTTCTATTGAGGTAGCAGGCGGGACCGATGAGGGAGAGATTGGAACAAGTATTGATAAAATCCTCAGAGCAATTAACAAGGCGAACAACGATGATGGAGTTCTCCTTTTATATGATATTGGTAGCGCAAAAATGAATGCAGAAATGGCAATAGAAATGACCGAAGTGGATAATGTGGAACTTATTGAGGCACCAATAGTCGAGGGTGCCTATGTGGCAGCAGTTGAAGCTGGGATGGGGAAAGAAAAACAAGCAATTATGAAAGCTGTAACTCAATCTTTTTCAAAAGAACGGAATTAACCTCTGTACATTGCCCGAGAGGTATGTTAAACTTAGGTTAAGTTAATAATGATGGACGGAGAATTTAGGAGAAAACCGCAATTTACTGGTAGTGTATACACCAGTGATTTTGCGGTTTTTTCTTTTTCTCTACATGATTATATTAAAAACGGGTAAAGTGATTATAAGAATAACTATTAAACGGGGAGTGTTATAAGAATGAATCAATTTTCAAGCTATAAAAGAAAAGATACATTAGATGCTTTACAAAAGGAAAAGTTAGACTTACTAGTGATTGGCGGAGGTATTACTGGAGCAGGTATTTCTTTAGACGCTACAACACGTGGGTTAAATACAGGCTTAATTGAAATGCAAGACTTTGCAGCTGGTACGTCAAGTCGATCTACTAAGTTGGTTCACGGTGGACTGCGTTATTTACAACAATTTGAAGTGAAGATGGTTGCTGAAGTTGGTAAAGAAAGAGCGATCGTCTATGAAAATGGTCCACATGTAACGACACCTGAATGGATGCTACTTCCATTCCACAAAGGAAGTACACTAGGACCATTGACTTCAAATATTGGATTAAGAGTATATGACTTTTTAGCAGGTGTTAAAAAAGACGAACGTAGAGTAATGTTCAAACCAAAAGAAGTAATTGAACGTGAACCATTAATAAAACAAGATGAATTACGCGGCGGCGGATACTATGTTGAATATAAAACAGATGACGCCCGTTTAACGATTGAAGTTATGAAGAAAGCTGTAGAAGAAGGTGTACATGCTATAAACTACACCAAAGCCGTTAACTTTATCTATGAAGACAGTAAAGTGGTTGGTGTTATTGCAGAAGATTTAATTACAGGTGAACAACACAAAATTTATGCGAAAAAAATAATAAATGCTGGTGGACCATGGGTTGATGATGTACGTGAATTAGATGGTTCTAAAAAAGGTAAGACGCTTCACTTAACAAAAGGTGTCCATCTTGTTTTCGATCATACAACATTTCCTTTACAACAAGCAGTATACTTTGATTCACCTGATGGGCGTATGATTTTCGCCATTCCACGCGATGGAAAAACGTATGTTGGTACAACTGATACAACCTATGAAGGTGATATTGCTCATCCAGTTGTGACTGAGGATGATCGTGAGTATTTATTAAAAGCTATTGCTTATATGTTCCCTTCTCTACAGTTAAAACCAGAAGATGTAGAATCAAGTTGGGCAGGATTACGTCCATTAATTGCTCAAGAGGGTGCGACAAGTCCAAGTGAAATTTCACGTAAAGATGAGATATTCCAATCTGATTCGGGATTATTATCAATGGCAGGTGGAAAATTAACTGGATATCGAAAAATGGCTCAACACGCAGTGGATTTAGTGACTAAACAGTTAAAAGAAGAAGAAAATATTCTTTATACCGATAGTCAAACAAAGCACTTACCAATATCTGGTGGAGATGTTGGAGGATCTAAAGGGTTTGAAGCTTACAAAAAAGATAAACTAAAAGAAGCTGTTCAATTAGGTCTTTCAGAAGAAGAAGCGCTTCAATTGATCCAACGTTATGGTTCAAATATAGAAATTGTATTAGATATCTATAAAAACCAAAAAGAAGAAGCAAACAAGTATAATATTGACCATACCGTATTTACTGAATTGGTATATGCAATAGAGTACGAACTTGCATACAAACCTGTAGACTTCTTTATACGTCGAACTGGTGCATTATTCTTCCAGCGCCCTTGGGTAGAAGCACATATGGATAAAGTACTTCCATATATGAAAGAGAAATTACAATATACAGATGAGCAGTATAATGAATATACAACGCAACTAAAAGAATTGTTATACGAAACAACTCATCCTGCTAAATAATGCTTCTTAAAGTAAATGGTATAACTGCACATTAATTACTGATGCAGTTGAAGACTTCTGTTTAAGTTTCTACCTATTAAATAGAGTAAAGAAAGCATCTCCAAAGTCGTGAAGCTGTAACGGCGATTAGGAGGTGCTTTTTATCATATAATAGAGGTAACGGGTTGGAATATAACAAAAATTAGCATTCAAAAGATGGATAATAGCTAGAATAAGCCTAAGAAATATACGGAGATTAGGTCTAGGCGAGACCCCGGAACGCAGAGCATCCGGAGGCTCACCAGTTGCCTAAGGATAAGCGGAGTATATTGCTGAAGCGGGTATTCAAAAGCCAATCATTGGGATTATCTTTTGTGGGAATGCTTTTATCTCAATCTCTTTACTTGAGAGTTTAATGATTTAGCTTCTAAAATTCGAACAAATTTTGCAATGTGAGTAGACACTATGGTGATATCATATATAGTGTGATATACTTTGGACGAATGTTTAGAAAATAGGGGGATACACATGCAATCTAAAGGTAAAAAAGCTGAATATAATAAGGTGATCCCTTTTATCCCTGAAGGAGATTTTTATTATACAAAAGGTGTTGAAGCGTTTAAAAAACGTAAATTCGACATCGCTATTAAATGGATGAAGAAAGCCATGGAACAAAAACCTAAAGACCCTTTATATAAATGCCAATTATCTATTATATATACCGAAGTAGGATCTTATCATAAAGCGAATCAATTATTAACCGAAGTCTTGCAATCTAGTGATTATATAGATTGCTATTATTTGATTGCAAATAATTACGCCCATCTTGGTCTGTTGTATGATGCAAGAAAATATGCTCAGTTCTATTTAGATAAAGAACCAGACGGAGATTTTAGTGAGGATGCGAATAGATTACTTGAATTAATTCAAATCGATGAAGATATTGATGACTTGGATTTAGAGGATGAAGATGAATTACTCATTTATCAAGAAACCGCATTTTATCATATGGAAAATAGTGAATGGACAAAAGCTATTCCTATTATTGAAGAAATGATTGATTTGTTCCCAGATCATATTTTAGCAAAACATGATTACGCACAAGCGATTTTTTATACAGGAAAGCAAAATGAAGCTATTAAGATTGAGAAGGATATTTTGGAAGAAGATCCAAATTCTTTGTACAGCCATATGAATTTAGCTTTATTTTATTATGAACAAAAGAACCCTGCATATGAAAAGCATATTCAGGCATTACTAAATATATATCCAATACATGTGCAGCAAAAACTGCGTGTTGCAGTAACATTGGCACGAACGGGGAATTCAGAAGAAGCGTATAATAGATTTAAACAACTTGCAAAAGAACCAGTGAAAACTCATCTATCATATTATAAATGGTATAGCATTTGTGCATATAATTGTGGAGATCCAGGAAAAGCCCTGGATATTTGGGAAGAAGGCTGCAAAAAACATCCACGATTATCTGATGAAGAAGGTCCTTGGAATAATAAATAAGTAATGAGCAAAAAGATAGACGTAAAACAATCGATTAATTAAACTAGATGTTGGAATTAAATAGAATACGGGGGCGATTTATATGTCCGAACAAAAAATGTATGATGTTATTATTGCTGGAGCAGGTCCAGCAGGAATGACAGCAGCAGTATATGCATCACGTGCAAATCTAGAGACATTAATGTTAGAAAGAGGAATACCTGGTGGTCAAATGGCTAATACAGAAGACGTAGAGAACTACCCAGGTTTTGATAATATATTAGGTCCGGATTTATCTAATAAAATGTTTGAACATGCCAAAAAATTTGGTGCTGAATATGCATATGGTGATATCAAAGAAGTAGAAGATCACGGTGATTATAAGTTAATAAAAGCAGGGAATAAAGAGTATCATACTCGTGCTTTAATTATTGCAACTGGAGCTCAATATAAAAAGCTAGGTATCGAAGGTGAAGAATCACTTAGCGGTAGAGGTGTATCATATTGTGCAGTATGTGATGGTGCATTCTTTAAGAATCGTAATCTTGTAGTAATTGGTGGAGGCGATTCAGCAGTTGAAGAAGGTATTTATCTTACACGGTTTGCCAATAAAGTGACTATAGTGCATCGCAGAGATAACCTTCGTGCGCAAAAAATAATACAAGATCGTGCCTTTGATAATGAAAAAATTGATTTTATTTGGGATACTGTTGCAGAAACCATTAATGGCACTGATGGAAAAGTAAGTAGTGTCACATTAAAAAACACAAAAACAAATGAAGTAAATGATTTTGATGCAGATGGTGTTTTCATTTATATCGGAATGGTTCCATTAAATGAAGCATTTCTTTCATTAGGAATTACGAATGATGAGGGATATATTGCAACGAATGAAAATATGGAAACATCAATTCCTGGAATTTTTGCTGCTGGGGATATTCGAGACAAAGAACTTCGACAAATTGTTACAGCAACTGGAGATGGAAGCATTGCTGCAGAGGCTGCAATAAAATATGTCGAAGATTTAGAAGAAAAGTTAAAAAGTAAGCAATCTTAGAGTAATTTATAGAAAAATTTACCAATAGTAACTACTTTTTAATCCTGTTGTAATACGCACGAAACATTTATGGGGTACACTATAAATAACTAATTGACCCCCTTTTAATAGATAGATTAGTTATTTTGCACAGGTTGTTATAACCTGTGCTTTTTTTTGCTATAACTTGTCCTGTTTTGTCGTGTATTCGAAGTTCTTTTAATTGCTTGTTGTGGTGAATTGCTTCATTGTATAATATAAGTAGAGTTAAAAATTTAAATACCTAATCTATATAAACGAAAGTAATAAAGGGGCGAGGATATTGAGTCAAGAACAAGAAACGAAGCTCGTAATCATTACTGGAATGTCAGGTGCAGGGAAAACAGTGGCTATCCAGAGCTTTGAGGATTTAGGATATTATTGCGTTGATAATTTACCTCCTGCATTACTTCCAAAATTTTTAGAATTGATGAGAGATGCAACAAATAATATTCAAAAGGTTGCATTAGTCATGGATCTACGTGGCAGAGAATTTTTTGATTCACTTTTTGAAGCCCTAGATGTTTTAGCGAAAGAGAATTGGCTTGAAGGTCACATTTTATTTTTAGATGCAAAAGACGAAGCTTTAGTAACACGCTACAAAGAGACAAGACGTTCTCACCCGTTAGCTACCGATGGTTTGCCATTAGATGGAATAAAACAGGAAAGAGAAATCTTGGACGAACTTAGAGGAAGAGCTCAACGAATTATTGATACAACAAATTTAAAGCCGAGAAATTTACGAGAGAAAATATTGAAAGTGTATAAAGAAGAAAAGCAAGAAGTATTTTCCGTACACTTTTTATCTTTTGGTTTTAAGTATGGGCTTCCTATTGATGCCGACCTCGTATTTGATGTGAGATTCTTACCAAACCCTCATTATGTCGCGAACTTACAGCCGCTAACGGGATTAAATCCAGATGTATCTTCATATGTATTCAAATGGACGGACACACAAACATTTATTGATAAAGTCACAGATTTACTTAAATTTATGCTCCCTCAATATAAAAAAGAAGGAAAATCACAACTTGTAGTAGCAATTGGTTGTACAGGTGGACAGCATCGTTCTGTAGCATTATCAGAGCATTTCTCTAAGATGTTAAGTAATGATTATACAACTCATGTTAGCCATCGTGATATAGATAAAAGGAAGGTTTTATAATATGGGGACAGTAAGCAATCCAAAAGTAGTAGCAATTGGTGGAGGAACAGGAATGCCTGTATTATTAAGAGGTTTGAAAAAACTACCTATTGATTTAACAGCAATTGTTACTGTAGCGGATGACGGTGGTAGCACTGGTAGAATTCGTAACGAAATGGAAATACCTGCACCAGGAGATATTCGGAATGTGATTGCTGCACTTTCTGATGCTGAACCAATGCTATTAGAGTTATTCCAACATCGTTTTACACAAGGAAATGGATTGTCCGGGCATTCTATGGGGAATCTTTTGTTAGCGGCAATGACTTCAGTTACTGGCAACTTTAACAATGGAATTAAAGAAATTTCTCGAGTTTTAAACGTAAAAGGAAAAATCTATCCAATATCCAATGAAAATATGTCTTTACACGCAGAAATGGTAGACGGAGAAATTGTATCAGGAGAGTCAAATATTCCACTAGCTCAAAAGAAAATAAAGAGAGTATTTCTTGAACCTCAGCCTGTTAAGCCATTGCCAAATGCTGTTAGAGCAATTAAATCCGCGGATCTTATAGTGATTTCTCCTGGTAGTTTATACACTTCGATAATGCCTAATTTAATTGTTCCACAAGTAAAAGAAGCAATCGCTTCTTCAAAAGCAAAAGTAGTCTACGTATGTAATGCAATGACACAGGACGGTGAAACAACGAATTACTCAGCTGCTGACCATGTAAAAGCTATTCATGATCATATTGGTGAACCATGTATAGATGCAATAGTTGTTCATAATAAGATAATTCCAGATAAAATTCAGGCTCTGTACAAAAGTGAGAACGCAACACCAGTAACGTTTGATGAAAAAAGATTAAACAAGATGGGCTTACATGTAATTGCTGGGAATATTTTAGCTGAATCAAATGGAACTTTACGACATGATAATGAAAAGATAGCATCTTTACTATTTGATTTTGTTTAGTTGATTTGAATATGATAGAAAAAGGGGGGAGTAACATGTCTTTCGCATCGGAAATTAAAAAAGAATTGACAGCGATAGAATCAGACAAGTGTTGTCAACTAGCAGAACTTGCAGCCTTGGTCAGGATGAACGGAGCAATTTCTATTTCACGCCAAGGCTATTCTCTAGATGTTCAGACTGAGAATGCAGCAATAGCGAGACGCATCTATACATTGATTAAGGAGAACTATTCGATAGCAGTGGAATTACTCGTCCGTAAAAAAATGAAATTAAAAAAGAATAATGTTTATATTGTACGATTAAAAGAGGAAGTACAATTACTTTTAGAAGATCTAGATTTAATTGAAAACCAATATACAATTGTTCGGACAATCTCAAATAAGTACTTGGAAAAAGAATGCTGTCAAAAGTCTTATTTAAGAGGGGCTTTTTTAGCAGGAGGATCGATGAATAATCCTGAAACATCTTCCTATCATTTAGAAATCTTTAATTATTATGAGGAGCATGCTGAATCCTTACAGAAATTACTGAACTCGTATGGCCTTCATGCGCGATTATTAGAACGAAAAAATGGCTACATCGTATATATGAAGGAAGCGGAAAAGATTACGGAATTCCTAAGTATAATTGGAGCACATAAAGCATTATTTAAATTTGAAGACGTACGAATTGTTAGAGATATGAGAAATTCTGTTAATCGACTTGTGAATTGTGAAACAGCTAACTTGAATAAAACAATAGGAGCGGCCTTTCGACAGATTGAAAACATAAAATTAATAGAGCGAACCGTTGGACTGGATCAATTGCCTGATAAATTACAAGAAATAGCAAAACTTCGGGTTCAGTATGAAGATGTTTCATTAAAAGAACTAGGTGAACTGGTGACCAGTGGTACGATCTCAAAATCTGGTGTGAACCACCGACTGAAAAAAATCGATGAGTTCGCTGAAAAGATTAAACGAGGAGAAACCTTATCTTAGACAAGTAATGCGGTAAATAGAGTATTATGATATAATACGATTAATTTCATAATATTTATAATTTAATTAAGTGATTTTCTGATAGAGGATTCTCTATCAGAAAACATATGATAGCGTTTTCGAATTTTAGGGGAGGATGAGAGTATTGGTAGAAAAATTTGTAACGGTTGAATTAGAAACCGGATTACAAGCTAGACCGGCAGCACAATTTGTTCAAGAAGCAAATCGTTTTTCATCCCATATCTTTTTGGAAAAAGATGATAAGAAAATAAATGCTAAAAGTATAATGGGATTAATGAGTTTAGCGATTACAAAAGGAGAAAAAATAAAATTGATTGCTGAGGGACCTGATGAGGATACAGCAATAAAACATTTAGAAAAATATGTATATAACGAAGAAGATTAAAATATCAATTTTGTAGATAGTTACTATATCTTTAAAAGGCTACTATATTACCAATATGAAAGGTTAATGGTAGCTGATTTTATGTATATGATATACAGTCTCCTTTAAAATACACAAACGTTCTAGATAAAATAAAGTATAACAATTTTAAAGGAGTAAGATTAAAAATGCCTCGCAATAAAGATGAAGATTCAAAAGAACGAATTTTACAGTTTGCTGAAGAATTGTTTATGAAGAAAGGGTATCGCTCTGTTACTACTCGTGAAATCTCAGCTAAATGTAAGATATCTCAGCCTGCATTATATTATCATTACCCAGATAAGGAATCATTATATATTGCAATGTTAACAAGATTTGTAAAGAGAATTAAATCTAAATTAAATGTGATATCTGATGAACCTTTGGAACAACGACTGCGATTAATGCTGGAAATCTTAGCGGATGAACATCCTACTAGTATTATGATAATGGTTCATGATATTTCCGTTGAATTTAAACATGAGAACAAACATAAAATTTATTTATTGTGGAGAGGAGCATACTTAGAACCTTTTATTAACGTATTTGAAGAATTGAAAGAGAGAGGTAAACTAAGAAAACATATTGCCCCCGAAGAAGCTGCAAGATTTTGTTTGTTAACGATGGGACAAACAATATCAACTTGGACTAATAACACTCATTCATTATCCACTCAGTATGATTTGCTTGTTGATTTTATCCTTCACGGTACTGTAAATTCATAGTATATAAATCTTAAGAGGTTAAGGCAGACCAAATATTTAATTTAGAAGAGAGCTTTTAGATTTCAAATTTGAATTCATCTAGTTAATAACTTTTGCCTTAATCTCTTTTTTTATGAGGTTTACTTATCAATTGATAAGTAAACCTCATTGTGTTATAAAGAAATTAGCTTTTAATAACAGTGAAAGAGAGATTTATATGAAAAAAGTATCAAAAATTATTTTACTAGTATTGCTTTTATTAATTATCGTAAGCGGTTTAGCCTTTTATTATTGGACTCAACAAACCTATTCGCCATCTAGTACATTAACTAAATTAGTGGATGAAGATGAGATAACATATTTCGAAGATTGGCTAGTCTTTGACTCAAAGGGAGAAGGACAAACTAAAGGTGGAATCATAATATATCCAGGAGCTAAAGTAGAGCCAGAAGCATACAGCTATTACGGTCAAGAATTATCTAAACGTGGATATTTAGTAGCAATACCTAATGTTCGATTAAATTTACCGATTTTAGAAGTTGATAAAGCGGAAGAAATCATTGATAAATATGCTACTGCGGAAGATTGGTTTATTGGAGGTCATTCATTAGGCGGCGTTGCTGCATCAAGCTATGCAAAAGAACATTCAGATATAATCACAGGTGTTTTTTTCTTGGGTTCTTTTCCAAGTGATAATAATGATTTCAGTAACTCTTCCATATCAACCTTATCTTTGTTTGCAGATAAAGATGGCCTTACTACACTCGATAAAATAGATGAAACGGGTAATTTACTATCTGATAACACGGTAATGAAAGAGATAAGGGGAGGAAATCACTCTCAATTTGGTGTTTATGGTAAACAAAAGGGTGATGGTGAGGCGACAATTTCGGTAGTTGAGCAGCAACACATCGTCATAGAGTCTATTTTAGATTGGGTAAATAATGAATAGTTACATAATCTATAAACCAATGTAAGGAGGGAAATAAATGGATAGTTATTTATACTTTATCTATACACTAATTTATATTGGTATATTAATCTTTTCTTTAAATCAAAAAAAGATCGATTCCTATTTTTCACGTCGGTCATTTATTTATTTAGTTATTGTTGGACTTATAGTAGATAATGCAATTGTTGCAATAGGTAGATTCATAGGAGAAGGAGCTTTATTAGAAAACCTAAATTACCTTCGTTACTGGAGTCATGCATTTTTAACACCAACATTAGTTTTATACTGTATTGGAGCTTTAGAAGGGTCTAAATATATTTCCATAAGAAAAACTGCTCTATATGGAGCTACATTAATCACAGTTTTGTTAATTGTAGTTGAAGTACAAACCGAACTAATAAATTTAATGTTACAACCACAGTGGGAATTTGGTGTTTTACGTTATGTACCTATAGAAACTTCTTCTGGACCACCTATAATGATTCTAATTGTTACCCTTATACTTCTATTGACAGGTGTGCTTTTATGGATATTTGACAAATGGGTATGGTTGTTAGTTGGGGCTAGTTTAATGACAATTGGTAGTATCGTATCATTTCCTATTGATAGTGGAGCAATCACAAATGGATTTGAAGTAATATTAATTATATTTTTAATGCTAACAAAGCAACATTTAGAAAGAGATTTATACACATAAATTTGGATATAGATATAATTAGTTACTTTTATTAAATGGTATTATATGCTTGTTTGTTTAATTTCCCTATAATTATTCTTCAACGATATAACCGTGGGCGGCTGCAAAGAATATTAATTTTAAAGGACATAAAAAATGTTGAGCTTGAGTAAGCTCAACATTTTTTATGACTATTTACGTTCTAGAATTTTATCTATCAAGCCATATTCAACAGACTGATCAGCTGTCATGAAATTATCACGTTCTGTATCACGCTCAATAACCTCAAGAGGTTGACCTGTCTTCTCAGCCATGATTTCATTCATACGACGTTTAATATCAATAATACGTTTTGCATGAATTTCAATATCAGTTGCTTGACCTTGTGTACCACCTAATGGTTGGTGAATCATGATTTCACTATTTGGTAAAGCAAATCGTTTACCTTTTTCACCAGCTGTAAGTAGGAAAGCACCCATAGATGCTGCCATACCGATACAAATAGTGGATACGTTAGGTTTAATGAAATTCATTGTATCATAAATTGCCATCCCAGCCGTAATTGATCCACCAGGTGAATTAATATATAAGGAGATATCTTTATCTGGGTCTTCGGCTTCTAAGAAAAGTAGCTGTGCTACAATAGAATTCGAGACATTATCATCAATGCCGCTTCCTAATAAGATAATACGATCTTTAAGTAAACGAGAGTAAATATCATATGCGCGCTCTCCACGGTTAGTTTGTTCAATAACTGTAGGTACTAAATTCATCATACATCCTCCTTTAATTTCCAAGTGAAATAGTTCTTCCATGGAATGTGTATAAACTTATCATAGCTCATTGGTCAATAAAGGTCAAACGAAAAGTTTAACTAATTAATAACCATTTCCATGATTCCCCATTTATTTAATTATAAACGTATTCCTTTTTTTATAAAAGCATTAAAAAATCCTTGTTTCTCTCTAAGAACGCTTGTATAATAATGGATGTGTCTTCAAAATTTTATATTTGCGCCCGTAGCTCAGTTGGATAGAGCACTGGTTTCCGGTACCAGGTTTGCCGGGGGTTCGAATCCCTCCGGGCGCATCACTCAAAAGCAATAATGACAAGGGAGTAAGAAAATACTTCCCTTGTCTTTTTTATTTGAAAAATACTTGATGCAAACGAATTGCGAACCTTCGTGTTTCGAAATAATATTTCGAAATTTAATTTTTCATATGTTACGTGAATTAGCAATGTCTGCGATTCTTATTGAGGATGGATTTATGGAGTCAACGACTGACATTAAAAGATGCGTTGTAGTAGCGTATTAAAACAGAAAAGACTTAGCAAAAGCTATTGCATCACACTTTGGATTAAAGAAAAAGTTTGGAGGGAGTAAAGGTCAAGCGTATGTAGAAATTATTGCCCATTCATTGTGTGGGTACAATACTGCTAATACTGGGATGATAGAGCCGTTATCGTAAACGTCTTTAGTTCTAGTAATTGCTATGTCCGCTTTTTTATTTGGAAACACATCATATGCTTCTGAAGTCACCGCTATAGATGATTCGACTCTTTTGAAAACATTCGGACCATACAAATTTAAAACAAAAGATGGGCAGTGGGATGGACAATTAGTAGTTCCATCTGGAGGTGCAGACGTTACGGTGACTGTAAGGAAGTTGAACTTTACTGGAGACCCAATGGTTCGTTTATGCAATGCAGCATCCGGAAATTGTACTGGGTTTGGTCCATTAAGGCAGCCAAGCTTGACCAGAACTTTTACCAACATGTTACCTGGGACATACTATGGAGATGTAGTTACCGGAACGGTAACATCTAGTGGTACTATTAGCTTTAATGTTAGATAAAGAACAGGTACTACTAAAAATATTGATTTATTGGTCTCTTAAAGGAGGCCTTTTCTTTTGCGAAATTAACAGGTTAGGCAAATAGAAGAAGGAAAATTAACGTAGGCTTAATGCAGGGAATTTAAAATTAAAAAAGCCTTCCTAGCGAGGGCTTTAAATAAAATGTGTTATCTACTATTAGATTTGTCCAATCTCCTTTTTATTAATTGCGTATGTTGATTATGAAAGGAGTGATAAAACTATGTGTTATTATGATGATAAGTGTAGAAAGAAACACAAAAAATGTTGTAAATGTCACTGCTACAAGAAAAAAGAGAATCATTGTGGTTGTTTTAGAGAAAATGACAACTATGATAATCGATTTCATGATAGATATCGAGATGATAACTATCATAGAAAGTGTAGTAAGAAGAAATTCTGTTATTGTTGTAACAGATATTACTAAAACAGAGCCCTCCCAGTGAGGGCTTTATTTTACTTTAACAAAAGGACTATATTAATTTATCCTTTTCAATTTGTAATTTGAATTTATCTGATAACGAGCAATTTTTCTCAGCTTTAAGTTTATAGACTTCCGCTTCTTGGTAAGATTCAAATGTCATTTCATCTGTATCCTCTGAATGAAATGAAATGCTTCGACTTTATCTCTTACTATTTGAATTTTATACACAATAAATTTCCCTTTAATCAATCGTTTCCTTATTTCTTCTGTAAATCCAAGTTTTTCTTAGTATTTTCAGCAAAGGCCGAAACGATGAGAGAGAAACTACCTAGTAAATAAACAATATTTCCGTCAAGATAATTTCTCAACTGAGGGATTTTTTGATTTTTTATTTTATAAACTTATAAAAATATATGACATCTGTTTATACGAGAATTACTATTCTTAATACTATTAATTAATATATATAGATTTTTGGGAATGGAAGGTGTGCTAATGTGTTATGAGTAGATACTTTAGTAAAAGATGTAAATATCCGGTTAATAATGATTCGCAATTTATTTGTCACAATAAAGATAAGTATTGTAAAAAATGTACTTGTGTAAAAGATTATTGTAATCCACAAATTATCATTAATTGTGGTAATGAAGCAAATGGAGTAACTGGCTCTACAGGAGAAGCAGGCCCAACGGGAGCAACGGGAGAAGCAGGCCCAGCAGGAGCAACGGGAGAAGCAGGCCAAACGGGAGCAACAGGAGAAGCGGGTCCAGCAGGAGCAACAGGAGAAGCAGGTCCAACGGGAGCAACGGGAGAAGCAGGCCCAACGGGAGCAACAGGAGAAGCAGGTCCAACGGGAGCAACTCCTTTTTTTGTTCAAACTACAACACTAGGGACCGTTGACTCAGAGATATCGTTTGACCAAGGTGGAGGAAATAATCAAGCTTTAGGAGCATTAGTATTTATACAAGAAGAAATAACAGTCACGGAAATGACGGTGTATATAATTCAAAATGGAGCTGCAACTGGAGATTTTCAAATGGCCATTTTGGAGCCGGATACGAATATTACGACTACTGTCATAGCTATCACGGATGTAGTTACAACCGTGTCAAGTGGGTTAATAACATTACCATTACTTTCATCAATTGTCTTAAATGATGATTCAAGCTATTATTTAGCAATATATAATCAAGTCAATGGTTCAGCGATAGCCGGAAAAGTAGCTGGATTTGGGAGTGTTCAAGAAGTAGCACCAATTAACTTCAGGTCTCAAAATTTAACCAATTTTAATGTAGGTCAAGTAATTAATACGAGTGATGTGTCACTACAATTAACACCTTGGTTAGCTGCAGAATAGTGATAGATATCATTTTCATAATGTGTTTTATAAAAATATATAGAGAGAGATGTACTGTCATCTCTCTACTAACGTTCCCTTAATGGTTAGTGGAGGATTCGCTCTATTAATCTCGATTTTATTTGAAATTACATAAGTATTTTTCATTTAACCATATTTTTATTAAATTCATTTGCTTCATAAATCCAAGTGGACTGATAGTAGGATTGAACCTTCACTATTATTCAGGATATATAGCGCTTTTGCGATAAGATTCATGCAATATAAAAAAGAGCAATAACCGCTTTATTTGGCATTAGCTCTTCTTTTTTCTCATGAAGTAGGTTCATATATATCCCATGCTAATTTTAAAGATTCGACGATATAATCGGCAACTTCTTCTATCTCATGGTAGTCGGTATCTATTCTTGAATGATGTTGCTCATATATTGGTCTTCTGTCTTCATATAATTGTTTCATTTCCTTCATCGTCTTACCTTGAAGTACAGGTCGACTTTCCATTAATAGTTCGATACGGTCTTTCCAACGTTCCCAAGATAAATCCAGATAAAATATAATACTAGAATTTAGACATATATCTTGTATTTCTTTTTGTAAAAATGCCCCTCCGCCTAAAGATACAACTTTGAGTCGCTGTTGACATATTTCAGATATAATATCTTTTTCCGCTTTACGGAATGTTTCTTCTCCATATAGTCGAAAAATATCTTTGGCTGGCATCTCAAATCTTTTTTCGATTTTTTCATCTATGTCTATAAAATCACGGAATAATTTCTTTGCTACGGTTTTACCGATAGTAGTTTTTCCAACTCCCATAAAACCTATTAAAACTATACTTTGTTCTCTTAATGGAAACTTCCCCATGTTGTTCCTCCTACATACGATCTTTACGCTAGTATAATGGAATATATGATAGTTTGCACGAATTTTATGAGTGATCCTGAATGGCTTTTTTTGCGAGTTTATCCGCATGATAATTTTGCTTTTCTGGAATCCATTTGATGAAGAAGAATGGAAACTCTGATGAAATTTGATTTATTGTACGTAAGAAAGATTGAAACATTTTATTTTTAGTATATCCTTTTTCAATTGAGTCCGCTGCAACTTTGGAATCTGTACGAAACGACAATATCTCATTAGGAAAATGTTTCTTACATATTTCTAATCCATGAATAATCGCATGGAATTCTGCTTCATGATTTGACATGGTTGGAAGTGGAATGGAATATTGATAACTTTGTTTACCAACTTTTATATAAATTCCCGCCCCGCCAACGCCGGGATTTCCTAATGTTGCTCCATCTGTATATACCTCAATCAATATGAACACCTCAAATTGTAAACTTAAAAACACTATCTCAGTATATAAGAATTTCTAATAAAAATAAAATAGTACAAAATTTTAGTAACATACTAAATAATATATATGTTGCAATTTTAAATAATTTTCAGTATATTATAAGAAACTCTGTTCAATATAGAAAATTAAAAAGGGGGAGAATCTTTGTCTGAAGTTATTCTTGAATTAAAGAATCTCAGTACACACTTTACGACGAAGAAGGAAAAGGTTCCCGCTGTCGATCGTGTGAGTTTGCAAATAAAAAAAGGAGAGGTAGTTGGCATTGTAGGTGAATCTGGTTCCGGGAAAAGTGTAACATCGCTATCAATAATGAAATTAGTACCTAACCCTCCAGGAGAAATTGTGGAAGGGGAGATTATGTTTAAAGGGGTAGATTTAACAAAGACAACAGAGAAAAAAATGAAGAAAATACGTGGTAATGAAATTTCGATGATATTTCAAGAGCCGATGACTTCTTTGAATCCATTATTTACGATTGGTAATCAGATGTGTGAAGCAATTCGTTTACACCATAAGATGAAAAAGAAAAAGGCAATTGAGAAATCTGTAGAAATGCTTAAATTAGTAGGTATAGCAAGAGCAGAATCTATTGTTAATGAATATCCGCATCAACTTTCTGGAGGTATGAGACAAAGAGTTATGATTGCCATGTCAATGGCTTGTAATCCAGATTTATTGATAGCGGATGAACCAACAACAGCATTGGATGTAACGATTCAAGCACAAATTCTAGACTTAATGAAAAGCTTGAATGATGAACAAGGTACAGCAATTTTATTAATTACGCATGATTTAGGGGTAGTAGCTGATATATGTGATCGTGTAGTAGTGATGTATTCTGGACAAGTCGTTGAACAAGGAACAAAGCGCGAAGTATTAAAAGATCCGAAGCATCCTTATACTAAAGGACTTATCCGCTCTCTACCAAATCTACGGAAAAAAGAACAGCAATTATATTCTATACCAGGAACAGTTGCTAAACCAAATCTTAATCATGTTGGATGCAGGTTCGCACCTAGATGTGAATTTGCTTATGAGCGTTGCTTTAAAGAGAACCCAGATTTATATGATATTGGTGAAGGTAGAACTAGTAGATGTTTTCTTCAAGATGAAAAAGAAGGGGGAGCTCTGCCAAATGATTCAAGACAATCAACCCCTCTTGGAGGTTAGAAATCTTAAGAAATACTTTCCTGTTAAAGGTGGCGTCTTGGGACGCTCGGTAGGAGAAGTGAAAGCAGTTGATAATGTAAGCTTTGAAGTATATCCTGGGGAGATTTTGGGAATAGTTGGTGAGTCAGGTTGTGGTAAATCAACAACCGGGAAATCAATTTTACGATTAATCGAACCGACTGAAGGAGAAGTTCTTTTTCAAGGAAATGATATTACGAAACTGAACGCTGAGCAAATGAGGTTATTGAGGAAGGATATGCAGATTATTTTTCAAGATCCTTATGCATCATTAAATCCTAGACATACTGTGGAGAAAATCATTAATGAACCATTAATGATTCATACCGATGCAAAAAAAGCGGAAAGAAAAGAAAGGATAAAAGAATTATTAGAAGTTGTTGGGCTTAGTTCCTATCATGCTTCACGTTATCCGCACCAATTTAGCGGTGGACAGAGGCAGCGTATCGGGATTGCACGAGCACTTGCTAATAATCCAAAACTAATAATATGTGATGAACCTGTATCTGCACTGGATGTTTCCGTACAATCTCAAGTATTAAATTTAATGGAGAATCTTCGTGATGAATTCCAGCTGACGTACATATTTATAGCCCATGATTTAAGTGTAGTAAAGCATATTAGTGATCGTGTAGGTGTGATGTATTTAGGGAAAATGGTAGAGATTGCACCTAAAGACCAACTATACGATAATGCGAAACACCCGTACACTCAAGCGTTGTTATCTGCTGTGCCAGATCCTGATCCCGATATTCAGCGAGAGAGGATCATTTTAGAAGGAGACGTTCCAAGTCCACAAGATCCACCTAGTGGCTGTCCATTCCATACAAGATGTCCCGTGGCAATGGACATCTGTAAAAAAGAATTACCAGAGTTTTTACCAGTTGAGGATAATCATGTTGTAGCATGTCATTTATATAATGATGAGCAACAACATTTATCAAAACAAAAAGAGGGGGAACTAGTATGAAAAAGAAATATCTGATTTTGTTAATACTTACGCTTGTGGTATTGATAATGGCTGCATGTTCTGGTGATGGTGGAGCAAATCCGGAAGATGCTGCAGATGATAGTGCAGGGACAGAAGATAATGGATCTGATGCTTCAGCTTCTGAAGATCAAGTGCTTGTATTTGCCAGAGGTGGAGATTCCGAGAGTTTAGATCCTGGAAGTACAACCGATGGAGAATCCTCAAGAGTAACCAGACAAATTCTAGAAAGTTTACTTGATTTTGATAAAGATTCGTTCGAGATAAAACCAGGTTTAGCACATGATTGGGATATATCAGAAGATGGTCTCACATACACCTTCTATTTAGAAGAGGGGGTTACTTTCCATGATGGAACAGATTTTAATGCTGAAGCTGTAAAAACGAATTTTGAACGCTGGGCAGACCCAAATCATGAGTATGCATTTACTGATGAAGGATTTGTGTACAATATTTACGGAACAATGTTTGGTGGGTTTGAAGGTGATGAAGGACATGTAATAGACGAAATTAATGCTGTAAGTGATCATGAAATTGAGTTCGTATTAAAAGAACCATTAGGATTCTTCTTACAAAATCTAGCGATGTCTTATTTTGCGATAACTTCTCCTGCTGCATTAGAGGAATATGGCCCAGATATTACTGAAAACCCAGTGGGTACGGGACCGTTTAAATTTAATAGTTGGAGTAAAAATGACTCCATAGTATTAGACAAGTTTGAAGATTATCGAGTTGAGGATCAACCTAAGCTAGATCAAGTTATTTTCCAAGTGATACCTGATAATTCAGCACGTTTAATTGCTTTACAGTCAGGTGAAATTGATATGATGGATGGATTAAATCCAGATGATGCTGCTGGTCTAGAAGGGGAAGAAGGAATTGAATTATTAACTCGTGGAGAAAATAACTTTGGATATGTAGGATTCCATACCCAAAAAGAACCAGTTGATCAAAAAGAAGTGAGACAAGCGATTAGCTATGCGATCGATAAACAAGCAATCGCTGATGCATTATATGCAGGTTATGCAACTACAGCAAAGAATCCACTGCCACCAAGTTATCTGGGATATAACGATGGGGTAGAGGGGTATGAATATAATCCAGATCGGGCGAGAGAATTGTTAGAAGAAGCGGGATATGCAGATGGTCTTGAAATTGAATTAATGATTTCTCCAACTGCTCGTCCTTACATGCCAGATCCTGAAACAGTGGCTCAAATTGTACAAGAAAATTTATCTGAAGTAGGTATTGAATTAACAATTACCTCACACGAATGGGCTCCGTATTTAGAGTTAACAGAACAAGGAGAACACCAAATGTACATTTTAGGGTGGTCTGGTACAAATGGTGATCCAGATTACTTCCTAAGTAGCTTATTGCATAGTACAAATATAGGAAGTAGTAATAATACGTTCTATGAAAACACTGAAGTGGATGATTTACTGAATCAGGCTAAACGTGCTGTTGATCAAGAAGAACGTGCTGATTTATACATGCAGGCACAAGAACTAATATCTGAAGATGCACCAATGGTGACACTTGTACACTCAACACCAGTCATGGCTATTTCATCAAATGTACAAAATTATGTACCTCACCCATCAACGAGTGAATCGTTAGCAGAAGTACAGTTAGGAGAATAAAGGAAAGAGGTTGGGACACAACGATAAGTTTTGGTCAAAAAGACGAATGATCATTAAATTAACCGTAAGAAATATACGGAGACTCCTTGAAAATCAAAAATCGATTTTCTACGTGCGATGCAATGCTGTCGAGGTCTTCCTTGTCCTATGGGAGTGAGGCAAAGGCGAGACCCCGATGCATAAGCATCCGGGCGCTCACCAGCTGCCGTTGGATAAGCAAAGTATATTACTGAGGCGGATTATAAACAAATTCATTCGGTATTTATTTGGGTATATACTTTTGTCTCAATCTCTTTTCCTTACTATATAAACGTAAAATGTTTAGATTCGAACAAGCACTCTACCATTTTCATTTAGTTGGAGATATAGGAAGTAGACATATGGGGTTTTGTGTTTGCTAAATAACTGCAGGAATAAGGGAGAAAAAATAATATCCATCTATTTTGATTATCTATGGACCTTTAATACTTAGAACAAACTGAAAACCATTATAGTCTGAGGTGATGAAATGCTAGCATACATAGGTCGTAGATTATTAATGCTCATACCAGTTTTGCTCGGGATGACGATTATAACCTTTTCCATTGTTCATTTAATTCCTGGTAATCCAGCTAAGGTTATTCTAGGAGAAACAGCTACGGAACAATCAATTAAGAGTCTAGAAGAATCTATGGGATTAAATGAACCTTATCTTGTACAGTATACTCGCTATCTTGGTGATTTGGTACAAGGAGATTTAGGTACGTCATTACGTACTAAGGCAGATATTTCAAACGAAATTTGGCCATATATCGCTGCTACATTTGAACTGACTCTTTTTGCCATGCTTTTTGCGATTGTAATCGGAGTAAATGCAGGAATTATTAGTGCTTGGAAGCAAAACTCCTGGTTTGATTTTCTTGCAATGTTGTTTGCATTAATAGGGGTATCAATGCCAGTATTTTGGCTAGCGCTTATGGAACAATGGGTATTTGCACAAGAACTCGGGTGGTTACCTGCAAATAGTAGGCAGAACCCAAGAGATCCAATAGCCGCCATAACTCATTTCTATGTTCTTGATTCATTAATACACCTTGATTTTCAACGTACATTAACTATTTTAAAGCATTTAGTGTTACCTAGTATTGCTTTAGGAACTATACCAATGGCAATTATTGCTCGAATGACCAGATCGAGTATGTTAGAAGTAATGAAATCGGATTATATTAGAACAGTAAGAGCAAAAGGTTCAGGACAATTTTTAGTCGTTTATAAACATGCATTAAAAAATGCGATTATCCCTGTAATTACTGTTATTGGACTACAAACCGGAGTGTTATTAGGTGGAGCAATATTAACAGAAACTATATTTAGTTGGCCTGGAATAGGAAGATATGTGTATGAAGCAATTAGTTTCCGAGATTATCCTGTTATTCAATCGGGTATTTTAGTAATTGCATTTTTGTTTGTCATCATTAATCTAATTGTAGATATTCTGTATAAGAAAATCGATCCAAGGATTAATTATTAAGGGGGATGGAATATAATGGCGAGCAAAAATTCACATGCAGAACAGCAAACTGCTAATCCATCTCTTGTAGGACAATTACAACAAGATCATATAGAAGAAATTAGCCCTTGGAAGGAGACACTTTCTAGTTTATTTAGAAGTCGGTTAGCAATGATCGGTATTATTATATTGTTTCTATTTTTAGTAATTGCAATTATAGGTCCCTTGTTAACGCCGTATGATTATGCAGAACAAGACCTTACGAATAGACTTCAGCCTCCATCAAATGAACACATACTCGGTACGGATCATATTGGTCGAGATATAGCTACACGAATTATATACGGGGCTTCTGTTTCACTACAGGTAGGTTTTTATGCTGTTACGGGTGCGCTTTTTTTTGGAACTTTACTTGGTATTGTAGCGGGATTTTTTGGGAAATGGATTGATATGATTATATCTCGTATTTTTGATATTTTACTTGCGTTTCCTAGTATTCTATTAGCAATAGCGATTGTAGCGATTTTGGGTCCATCGCTAGAAAATGCTTTAGTGGCTATTGCCATCGTCAACATTCCTATTTTCGGTAGATTAGTAAGATCAAAAGTAATTAGTTTACGTGAGGAAGAATATATTATGGCTGCACGTGCTCAGGGAATGAAGAATGGTAGAATTATTTTTCAACATATTCTACCGAACAGCACAGCTCCTATTATCGTACAAGCTACGTTGAGTTTTGGGACTGCCATTATAGAAGCTGCTGCTTTAGGATTTCTTGGGTTAGGGGCACAACACCCTACTCCGGAATGGGGAAGAATGCTTGCTGACGGTAGAGCATTTCTTCAGTTAGCACCGTGGACATTAATTGCACCAGGTCTTTGTATAATGTTAGTTGTTTTAGCCTTTAATCTAATTGGAGATGGCTTACGAGATGCACTAGATCCGAAGATGAAATATTAGAGTCAATTTCCATTTAAAAAACGAATATTTTGGTGATAGTCAAATAATAATGTTCCTACTTGGCTATGATTGTAATGAAGACGGCGACTCCTGCTCAGATTAAGGAACTTTAAGATCCACTGAAAAGGGTCCTTCTTTTCAAATTAGCTAAAAACCGGTGCCTGCTATAAAGCGTCCATCTGTATTGAAAATCAAAACAGTGAACATTCGGATCTCACATAAAATATCGTATTATGAATTTAAATCAGTAAAATAAAATATCCTGATAGAACTGATAATTAATTGAAGCAAATTGAGACAATTCCATGCATGAATTTCATTGGAGGTAGACGAACCGATTTAAGTTATGGGTAAACAAAAAAATATACTCCACTTTCCCCGGGCGGTTGATGAGCGTTTTAGAGTTCTAATTTCTAAGATCTCATATCTCATATAATCATTCAGCCCGTGAAAGTGTTGTATATTTCTTTATGTGATAAAGCTATTTTTCAATTCCTCACCTATTATTCATGATCGTCATGATTCTCCGATTCGTGTCCCTCTTGATGGTGTTCGTGGTCCATTTCGTTATGCTTGTCTTCTTCTGATGGAGTTGCATTTCCTACAATCACTGTCTTAAACGGCATACTATGTATGGCTTCTGCAGTAGTATGTGCATACATTTCATATACCTCTTCTTCTTCAAATGTAAAAGTCGCAGTATAAGTACCGTTTTCCTGATGCTTTCCCTCCAATTCAACACTTTGGTCATTATTGCCTTGAGTCCACACTTCGAAAAGTACTTCATCAGCATCTTCAACAGGGGAATCGCCATAAGTAACATGAGCAGTTAAATCAATTGTTTCTCCTTTTTCTACATGTTCAGGGATATCAAAGTCAACTGTAAGTTCGGGAACAACATCATCTAAATTCTCATCGTTTGTATTCGTATCTTCCTCATTTTGAGAACATGCTGTGAGGAAGATAAATAAAACGGATACAAAAATTAGTGCTTTGTATTTCATCATAACTTTACCTCCAACAAATTATTTCAAACAATAAATTCTATTATTGAGTATAGCATATATTTATTATTGTATTTTGAACGTTTCATGACAACATATATACTTTTACTTTTGTATAACCTATTTTCAGTAAAAATGTCACTATATTGACTTTACTGAAAAATTAAATTAATATAACTAATGAAAACGCTTAATTAATAAAAGAAATAAGGGGGAAGGGAAATGAAAAGAAATTGGGCAATATTATTACTATTATTATTGATACCTATTATTACTGCATGTGGAGGAGATAGTGAAGATGCAGAAGGTGAATCAGGAGAAAGTTTAGAAACAAATATCGTCACAATAGCTACAGGTGGTTCATCTGGTCCTTATAATATTATAGGTACCACACTAGCTGAAGAATATAGTAGTGTTTATGGTATCAACTCGAGAACTCAAACAACAGGAGCATCCGTTGAAAATGTAAACCTGATGGAACAAGATAAGATAGAAATGGCATTTACCATGAGTGATGTTGTGAGTCAAGCTATTGCAGGAGAAGTAAGTTTTGAGCAACCCGTTGAAAAAGTAAATCAAATTGCATCGTTATATCCTAATTATGTTCAAATTGTGACAACTGCTGATTCAGGAATTGAAACATTTGAAGATTTAAAAGGGAAGCGAATCGCTGTTGGTGACCAAAATTCTGGTGTAGAAGTTAATGCGCGAACTTTACTAAATGGGCACGGTATCACATATGATGATATTGAAGTAGATTATCTGGGTTATGCAGAAGCGGCTGATGGTTTACGTGCAGGTCAATTAGATGCTGCGTTTTTAACAAGTGGACTTCCTAATGCTTCGTTAATGGAATTATCGGAAACATTAGATATTCGTCTAGTGAAAATAAATCCTGAAGATGTAGAGTCGATCGCACAAGATGCTTCTTATTTTGTATCTTTAGAAATTCCTGCGGATACATATGGTAATGCGGAACCAGTTCCTACAGCCGCAATTATGAATGCTTTAGTTGTTCATGCGGATATGAGTGAAGACGATGTATACCAATTAACCAAAACATTCTTTGAAAGTTTAGAGACATTAGGTAATTCACATCAAGCTGCAACAGAGATTTCATTAGAAGCTGCGCAAGAAGGACATGTTGCTCCTTTACACCCTGGTGCTGAGCGTTATTATGAAGAGCAAAAATAAGTGGATTGTAGGGGGTGCAATTACGGTTGTACTCCTATTTTTCCTCTTCAACAAAGTTACTGTGGTTGAAGTAGGAATTGATGGGAGAAGTTATTATATTCATGATAGAGAGTTTGAATTGAAATGGATTCATTCTGTAGAAAAAGAAGAATGGGTTGAAGTATACAAAATTAATGAAAATAAATTAAGTTTAATAGAAACATATTTTAAGACTTTTGGTGCTGGCGTGCCTGCACAAGGGGAAGTTATACCATCTTCAGATGGTTATATACATATGAAAATGGATGTAAGCTATAAAGAACTAAATATAGCAGTTTCGGAAAATGTGAAAACGACTTTATCCACTGATAAAAAGGATGTTCATTTATACAAATTAACAGAAAATTATAATAATGTAGTGTTGACTGTAAAAGAACTGTTTATATGGAAAGTTTGGGAAGGGGAAATTTTATGAGTGAGATACAACAGGAAACAATAAAGGATGGGCGTAGTACTTCCACACAACATATATTAGAGAAATTTGATAGTGAATCCAGAGTACGCAACATCACTAATAAGAAAATTGCTTTAATAATTACATTGCTTGCGATTCTATATTCACTTTATCACGTATATGTTACCGTAAATCCAATTCCAGCATTATTACAACGATCTATCCATATGTCATTTGGGATAGCATTAATATTTTTAATCTATCCTAGTTTTAAGAAACAATATCGAGGTAAAATACCATATTATGATTGGATATTGTTCACATTAAGTATTGCTTCGGCACTGTATCTAATTATGGAATACAATGCATTGATGACCACACGTGGAGGAATACCGAATATGGCAGATATACTATTTGCAATACTGACGGTCATCTTGGTATTAGAAGCTGCTAGGCGTGTTACAGGATGGATTCTTCCTATTCTTGCTTTAATCTTTCTAGCATATCCTTTCCTTAGCCATAATCTATGGATGCCTGATATGTTAATGACAAGACCATTCGATTTAGGAGATATTTTTGGACAATTATATTTAAAAACGGAAGGACTATTTTCAACAGCGATTGGTGCATCTGTTCAGTTTATCTTCCTTTTTATTCTTTTTGGTGCTTTTTTAGCAAAGTCTGGTATGGGACAACTATTCAATGATTTAGCAATGGCCTTAGCTGGTAGTAAACAGGGCGGGCCTGCTAAAGTAGCTGTAATTTCAAGTGGATTTATGGGGAGTATAAATGGCGCTGCAGTAGCAAATGTAGTTGGAACTGGAGCATTTACGATTCCACTAATGAAGAGAATTGGCTACTCTAAAAACTTTTCTGGAGCAGTTGAAGCAAGCGCATCAATAGGTGGGCAAATTTTGCCTCCGATTATGGGTGCAAGTGCGTTTATTATGGCGGAAACGACAGGGATTGCATATGGAACAATTGCACTTGCTGCATTGATACCAGCAATTTTATATTTTTTAGGAGTAATCATGCAAGTGCATTTTCGAGCGGGAAGAAGAAACCTTAAAGGAATACCAAAAGCAGACTTACCAAGAGTGAAAGACGTATTAAAAGAAAGAGGGCACCTTCTATTACCAATTGTAGGTTTGATCATTTTTCTTTATATGGGTGTGCCCGTTGGATTCGCTGCTCTTTATACAATTGGGTTAACGATTATTATCGCAGCACTACGAAAAACAAGTAGAATGGGGATAAAAGATATTTTTAAGGCACTAGAAGACGGTGCGAGACAATCACTAGCTGTAATGGTTGCTTGTGCGGTTGTAGGAATTATTATTGGAGTTGTGAACTTAACAAGTTTTGGTACCGTAATGACTTCAGCTATTACTAGTTTCGGTGCAGGATCTTTATTCTTTACACTATTTTTAACGATGATTGCTTCAATTATTTTGGGAATGGGATTACCATCTATTCCAGCGTATATTATTACTGCTACAATGACTGCACCTGCTCTAGCTGAATTTGGGATACCAGTACTAGTAGCTCATTTGTTTGTTTTTTACTTTGGTATTTTTGCAAATATCACACCGCCTGTAGCATTAGCAGCATTTGCGGGTGCCGGAATATCTGGTGGGGATCCTATGCGTACAGGTTTTACATCGCTACGTCTTTCTTTAGCTGGGTTCTTGATTCCCTATATGTTTGTATACAATCCAGCCATGTTATTCATTGATCCATCAGGATTAGCAGTAAATGCAACGGAGTTTCCATTCCCTCCAATAATTGAAGTAGCCTTAATTACCGTTACGGCTATTATAGGTATAATAGGGTTTGGCGCCGCTTTAGAAGGGTTTTATAAAATGGAATTACAGTGGTTGATTCGCCTCATATTAGGAATTGGTTCTTTACTCTTGATTATACCGGAGAGTTATACAGATATAATTGGAATTATTATTGTGATCCTTATTTTTGGATGGAAAACCATTCAATATAAGCAGGAAACTATATCTTCAACAAAGTCAGCAAGTTAATCATAAATGACGTCGATTTATAGTAAAAATTGTTTTATACTATAATACTATGAATTAGAATAGGGGGAATGGTTAATGAGACTTGTAAGTTATCGAAAAAAAGAATCCGGCTCTAAATTTCGTATGGGGTATATCACTGAAAATGAACAGATAGTGGATATACATCTTACGTCACAAAAGGCATTTCAAGCTGGAAATACAACGGTAGAATTACCTTATCAACCTGAGCTATTTTATCAAGAAGGGCAATTTTTTATTGATGAAGCAACAAAATTAGTTGGCAAGATTAAAGATAGTGAGTTTACTTTTTCTATGAATGATATTCAATTAGGTATGCCATTAGGGACTGCTAAGAAAGTAATTTGTGTCGGTAAAAATTATGCGGATCATGTCGCTGAAATGAAAAGTGATATCCCGGAATTTCCAGTGCTATTTGCTAAATTTGACAATGCGATTATTGGGCCAGAAGATGAGATACATTTTTCTTCAGCAACTGAGAAATTGGATTATGAGGTTGAATTAACGATTGTAATTGGAAAAGAAGCTTCCCATGTACATGAAGAGAATGCTTTGGATTATGTCGCTGGTTATACGATAGGAAACGATACGTCTGCTAGGGATTTACAAAAGCGTACACCTCAATGGCTACAAGGTAAGAGTTTAGATCATACAACTCCAATTGGACCGTGGATTGTCACGAAAAATGAAATTCTAGATCCTGGTAATCTGACTATTGCATCCTATGTTAATAATGAAAAACGTCAATATTCAAATACCAAACATTTAATTTTTTCAGTACCTTATCTTGTGTCATTTATTTCTAATTTAATCACATTAAAACCGGGAGATATAATTATGACAGGTACCCCGGATGGTGTAGGATTTGCAATGAATCCTCCAGGATATGTAAAAGACAGGGATAAGATAAAATTAGTGATAGAAGGAATAGGTGTGATGGAAAACGTAGTTAAAAAAGTTTTATAGGTGAATCAGCTTCATTATAATGATATTTTGTATATAAAATTGAATGTTATGTATTATGTAGTTTATATCCGAACTATGTTCTAAGAACATAGTTCGGATTTTTATATGTTAAGGACAATGAGTAGTAATAAGTCTACGTTATTAGGTAATAAATGCCTAATAATGTACTATTAACGTTAATAAATATAAAGACTATATTCTTAATTTTAGAATACTTTTATTTAATAGATTGAATTTTTGTTCTTATTATTTTATTATGTATTTAAAGAAATTTCTTGCATTTATATCCATTTATAAAGGAGGGGAACACGTTTGCCGACAAAAGTTGAAAGCGATTACAAAAAGAATACTGATTTTAAAAGGGTTGCTGAGAGTAAAAAGTTTAGAGAATTAATTAATCAACGAAAGAAATTTATTATCCCACTTACTATTTTTTTCTTAGTATTTTATTTTGCCTTACCCATTATGACTTCTTATAGCACGATACTTAATCGATCCGCTATAGGCGATATTTCATGGGCGTGGATTTTTGCTTTTGCACAATTTGTAATGACGTGGATGCTTTGTATCGTTTATGTGAAAAAATCTGCAAAATTTGATAAACAAGCTGATGAAATCATCCAAGAAGAAATAGAAGGGGAGAGGTAGTTAAATGAACTTAATTGTGGTCATTTTATTTCTAGCAATTGTATCACTGACATTAGTGATTACATATTTCGCGGCAAAGCGGACCCAATCAACTGGTGATTTTTACACAGCTGGCGGTGGTTTAACAGGGTGGCAAAATGGACTAGCAATAGCCGGAGATTATTTATCCGCAGCATCTTTTCTAGGTATTGCAGGGGCTATCGCTTTATACGGTTTTGATGGTTTTTTTTATAGTATTGGATTTTTAATTGCATATTTAGTAGTTATGTTCCTAGTGGCAGAGCCTTTACGTAATCTAGGCAAGTACACATTGGCAGATATGATTAATTCAAGGTTCGATGCTAAAAAAGTACGAGCTGTCGCAGCGATTAGTTCGATTACCATTGTTATCTTTTATATGATTGCACAATTAGTAGGTGCTGGTGCACTTATTCAATTATTATTTGGTATTGATTATTGGATAGCAGTTTTAATAGTCGGAGTCATGATGACTATCTATGTACTATTTGGTGGCATGACTGCAACTAGTTGGGTTCAAATTATAAAAGCAGTACTATTAATGTTAGGAACGGTGATTATTGCATTTTTAGTGTTAATGAAATTTAACTTTGATATTTTTCAGATGTTCTCAGAGGTGAAAACAGTAACTAGTCATGGTGAAGCCTATCTACAACCAGGCTTACAATATACCGTTCCATTAGATACGATATCATTAATGTTGGCTTTGGTTCTAGGGACGGCGGGGTTACCTCATATTTTAATGAGATTTTTTACCGTGAAAGATGCAAAAACAGCACGTTCATCCGTAGTGACAGCTACCTGGGTGGTTGGGATATTTTATATTCTTACAATATTCTTAGGGTTTGGTGCAGCAGCATTTGTTGGAGAAAGCAATATACTTCAGGCAAATCCTGCTGGAAACATGGCAGCACCTCTTCTCGCAGAAGCTTTAGGTGGAGATCTATTAATGTCATTTGTTGCAGCAGTAGCGTTCGCTACTATATTAGCTGTTGTAGCAGGTTTAGTACTGTCAGGTGCTTCTGCATTTGCTCATGATATTTATGGTCAAATAATTAAAAAAGGGAAAGCTTCGGATAGACAGCAGATGTTAGCAGCGAAATGGGCATCTTTAGGTGTATCAGTTTTTTCGATACTACTTTCACTATTTGCCCAATCACTAAATGTGGCATTTCTCGTATCTTTAGCTTTTTGTGTAGCCGCAAGTGCAAACTTACCAGTAATACTTTATACCATATATTGGAGACGTTTTAATACGACTGGTGCAGTTACTGCAATGTTATCAGGATTATTAACGGCGATAATTTTAGTTTCTATGAGCCCGAATGTATTTGCTTTAGACGGAAGTGCAATTTTTGTTGGAGAACCAATATTTCCATTAACAAATCCTGCATTAATATCTGTTCCTGTCGGTTTCTTAGGTGGATTCCTTGGAACCATTCTTTCAAAAGAATTGGATTCAGCGAGATATGCAGAAGTTAAGGTTCGAGCAAACACAGGTTATCGCGGAAACTAATTGTCTATGAAACTAATTAGAGATATAGACCATTTTCTTTCTCTATGGTGTATAGCTGTTTTTCGATGCATGGTAAAGCGAAATTTTATTCTTAAGCAGTTTTTAAAACCGATTTACTCTATGATTTAACTATCAAGAGTAGATTGGTTTTTTTATTAATCAGGTGTAGAATATAATGTAAGCCTTTTCATTTTATTGGACTTATATAACTCGAACGGTTGTTTAGAATCAGCAATGAACGTGACAGAAACGATAAGCAGTGGCAAAATAGAAGTAGAAAAAAGGGGTGAGATGAGTTGAAGCAAAGACTTGTATTAAATCAATCATTACAGTGGAAGATGAATCAGTCTTTATATCAATCAATTGAAATTTTACAATTAACTGGGATGGAACTTTATGATTATATGAAACAAGTTGCTGAAGAGAATCCACTTATTGAAGAGGTCCAACCTATAGATAAAGAGCTCATCTCCCAATTTAGGAAAACAGATTATTCTATTGATGAAATGAATACAGCCGAACTAACATTATATGATCAATTAAAGTCCAATCTTTATGTATTAGATATAAAGGATAAATCTTTATTACCAGTAATTATTTTTGGGATTGATTCATTAAATGAGGATGGTTATTTAGATATAGCTATGGAAGATTGGGCAGATTACTGTAAAGTAGAATTAACTACAGTTAAACGAGCATTATCATATATTCAATTATTAGAGCCAGCAGGGATTGGTGCTCGGGATCTTACAGAATGTATTCAACTTCAATTAAAGCAAATGAATATTGATGCTCCTTATATATCAACGCTAATGAGTGAAGATATCGCATTACTTGCAGAAGAAAATTCATATCAAATTTCCTTGAATTATGAGATTACCGAAGAAAAAGCACAAAAATTAATTGAATCGATTAAATTATGTCATCCAAAACCAGGAAAACTTTTAACACCGACTAAAACAGAATTTATTATACCCGAAGCCTCTATTTATAAGGAAGATACAGAGTGGAAAATATCTTTTTTTAACTGGTCCTCACCTGCAATACAAATAAATAATCAGTATAATAATCAAGATTTAAAAGGAGAGGCTGCTTCATTTGTGAAGAAAAAACAAAAAGAGGTAGAGATGCTGCAACAGGCGTTAGATTATCGTAGCTCTACTTTGGAGAAAGTGTTACGGATAATAGTAGAGAAACAGCTACCATTTTTTGAAACTGGTCCCAAAATGTTAAAACCATTAACATTGAGTGAGCTCTCTGCACAATTGGATCTTCACATATCAACGATTAGTCGTGCTATCCGTCAGAAGTATGTTCAAACAGTTCATGGTGTAATACCGTTAAAATATTTTCTACAACGTGAGGTACAAAAAGGAGCTGGAGTTGCTTCTATAGTGATTAAGCATATACTTAAAGAATTAATAAATCTTGAAGATAAGAGTAGACCGCTATCAGATGAAAAAATAAAACAATTGATGGAAGAGCGTTATCAGATTAAAATTGCACGTAGAACGATTATGAAATACCGAGACGAGCTGCAAATTCCTTCGTCTGTTAAACGAAAAGGAGCTAACAATAATGAAAAATAAATACATATTTTTCTATACAAAGGAAAATTGTCCACTATGTGTGGAAGCGGAAGAGTTATTAATAATGCTAAATAAAAAAGACATTCCAATTATAAAAAAAAATATATACTCTTCTGATGACCTACTCGAAAAATATCAATTAATGATTCCAGTGATTCAATATAATCAAATAGAACTTTTCGGCGAACAACTAAATATAGAAGATATTGATCGCTTATTAAATGGGTGAATTTTTTTAATAACCAAGTTTCATTTACAGTAATAGGTATATATTATTGATCGGATTATAGCTCAACTTGGCTTTGGAATGGAAGACAGCAACTCCTACAGTAACAGCACGAACTGAAGATCCAATCAGAAATTGTGTTCTTTTTTTAAAGATAGCTAAAAATCGGTGCCTGCTGAAATGCACCGTCTGCAATGGAAATCAATAGCGAACCATTTAGATGTTATACATTATGAATTATAATTCTTATTATGAAATTAATTCAAATAAATAAACCATTCAATTTGAAGCTTTTATTTAAATGGCAAAGCGAAAATAAATTTGCTATTTAGGTAAGAGCTTTTTTAGCCTAGTTGTACCTGAGAATAACACTTTTATTTTAATAATATCTGATGGAGTGGGTGATAAAATACTTATGATGTCCAATTCTATCTAAGGGCATTAGTTCATGCCTCTGTGGTACGAGTATTCAGAAGAGGAAGAACGATATCTACACTTATTGAGGTTTTACGTATGGAGAAGTAGTAGCTTCTGAAAAAAAGTATTTTAAGCTATTTGTTTTTAGGAAATAATATATAAAGCTTTTCGATTGAATTCGAGTTAGATTATGATATAATAAAGTTGTCATCGGGACATAATGTAACCACGCGGGACATATTTCATCCCGGTGAAGGGAGTGCTAGTAGATGGATTCCATCATTGAGTTACAAAAAAGACTTGTTCCAGAGCTGGTGCATGTAATGAAAGAGCGTTATTCTTTGCTTCAAAGTGTCGAGTTATTACAGCCTATAGGTCGACGTGCTTTGGCGGAGAATACTAATTTAACAGAAAGACATGTGCGTAGCGAAATAGATTTTTTGCATGCCCAAGGTTTGGTAGAAATTACAACAAAAGGAATGTTTATTACTAAAGAGGGCAAAGTAGTACTGGGACAATTAGCAGCAATGATTGGAGAAATAAGTGGACTCCATGTTTTAGAAAAAAGAATAAAGGAAATATTATCAGTAGAATCCGTTATTGTGGTACCTGGAGATAGTGATCAGCGTGCCTCCATAAAAACAGAGATGGGTAAAGCTGCAGTATCGTATTTACGAAAGAAACTTACTTCTAATAATACGATAGCTGTAACGGGTGGTAGTACAATTGCTGCTGTAGCGGATGCGATGACTCCTCTAACGAAAGATAAACAAGTACTTTTTGTTCCTGCCCGAGGTGGTATAGGAGAAAAAGTAGAGAATCAGGCTTCGAGAATCGTATCAGAAATGGCTCGTAAAACAGACGGTGATTATCGCATGTTATATGTACCTGATCCTATAAGTGATTCGACATATGAAACAATCATGAAAGAACCACATGTTATGGAAGCTTTAGAAGTTATAAAGTCTTCGAATATTGTTCTGCATGGAGTTGGAGATGCATTGAAAATGGCTGAGCGTAGGCGATCTTCTCAAGAAGTAATGCAGCTATTAAAAGAGAAGAACGCAGTAGGCGAAGCATTTGGTTATTATTTTGACGAATATGGAAATGTAATTTATAAAGTTAAAACGGTAGGAATACAACTCCAAGATATTGATGACTCGAAACAGGTTATAACGGTAGCTGGTGGTAGTTCAAAGGCAAAAGCAATCGTCTCTTATTTCAAACAGGCGAAAAGTAATATCTTAATCACCGATCAAGGTGCAGCGGAAGAGATATTAAGAGGGTAACCTCTTTATATATATAATTCAATAAAAATTCTAGGAGGAATTATACATGGCAGTAAAAATTGGTATTAATGGTTTTGGTAGAATTGGACGTAACGTATTTCGTCAGTCTCTAAAAAATAATGAAGTAGAAGTTGTTGCTATTAATGATTTAACAGATGCTAACATGCTTGCACACTTATTAAAATATGATTCTGTACACGGAAAATTACAAGAAGAAGTAACAGTAAATGGTTCTAACCTTGTAATTGATGGTAAAGAAATTAAAGTATTATCAGAACGTGACCCTGCTGATCTTGGATGGGGAGACCTTGGTGTTGATATCGTTATTGAATCTACTGGTCGCTTCACAAACAAAGAAGATGCTGAGAAGCATATTCAAGCAGGAGCTAAAAAAGTAATTATCTCTGCACCAGCTAAAGGTGAAGATTTAACAATTGTTATGGGTGTTAACGATGATCAATATGATCCAAGTGAGCACAACGTAGTATCTAATGCTTCTTGTACTACAAACTGTTTAGCACCATTTGCAAAAGTATTAAATGATAACTTTGGTATTAAGCGTGGTTTAATGACTACTATCCACTCTTATACAAACGATCAGCAAATCTTAGATTTACCACACAAAGATTACCGTCGTGCTCGTGCAGCAGCTGAAAACATTATCCCAACTTCAACTGGAGCTGCAAAAGCAGTAGGACTTGTATTACCTGAGCTTAATGGTAAATTAAATGGTAATGCAGTACGTGTACCAACTCCAGACGGTTCATTAACAGACTTAGTTGCTGAATTAGATAAAAACGTTACTATCGAGGACGTTAACAATGCAATGAAAGAAGCAGCTCAAGGTCCATTAAAAGGTATCTTAGAGTATACAGAAGAACCACTTGTATCTTCTGATATAGTAGGTAATAACCATTCTTCTATCTTCGATGCATTGTCTACAATTGTAATGGAAGATAACTTAGTTAAAGTTGTATCTTGGTATGACAACGAAATGGGTTATTCTGCTCGTTGTATCGACTTAGCAATCTTTATGAACAGCAAAGGACTTTAATAGAATTATTCGTTCGCAGAAACAGTTTATTCTCTTCGAACGAAAGGATATTGGAGGAGGGAATGGTTTCCTCCTCCATTTTCCATTTTAATAGTATTGATTTAAAATGACTGTTACATGGTATAATATTGCTTGGTCATGGATGATTATGTATTACATAATCCAGTATTAGGAGGGATTATCTTGAACAAAAAAACAATTAACGATCTACAAGTTGAAGGAAAACGAGTATTTACACGTGTAGACTTCAATGTTCCTTTAAAAGATGGTGAAATCACAGATGATACGCGTATTCGCGCTGCACTACCTACAATTGAGCAATTAACAAAACAAGGTGCAAAAGTGATTTTAGCGAGTCATTTAGGGCGTCCAAAAGGAACGGTTGTGGAAGAACTACGTTTAGACCCTGTTGCTAGAAGACTTAGTGATCTATTAGGTAAAGAAGTATTGAAAACAGATCAAGTGTATGGTGATGAAGTACATCAGGCAATCAGTGAGTTAGAAAACGGTGGTGTTCTATTAATAGAGAACGTTCGCTTTGAAGCTGGAGAAGAAAAAAATGATCCTGCATTAGTAGAAGCATTTGCTGACATGGCAGACCTTTATGTGAATGATGCTTTTGGTGCTGCCCATCGTGCGCATGCCTCTACAACTGGTATAGCAGAAAAATTGCCAGCAGCAGCAGGCCAATTAATGGAAAAAGAAATTGAAGCATTGGGAAATGCTCTTGAAAATCCAGAACGCCCATTTACAGCAATCATTGGTGGTGCGAAAGTAAAAGATAAAATTAGTGTTATCGATAATCTATTAGATAAAGTGGATAATCTAATTATTGGTGGTGGTCTTGCTTACACGTTCATTAAAGCACAAGGCCACGAAATTGGAAAATCACTTTTAGAAGAGGATAAGATTGATTTAGCTAAACAATTTATGAACAAAGCAAAAGAAAAAGGCGTGAACTTTGTATTACCAGTAGATGCGGTTGTAGCAGATGATTTCTCAGAAGATGCCAATACGAAAATTGTAGACATTGATAAAATTCCTTCTGACTGGGAAGCTTTAGATATTGGAACAAAAACTAGAGAAAAATATAGTAGTATCGTAAAAGAGTCTAAACTTGTTATATGGAACGGACCAATGGGAGTATTTGAATTAAATGCATTCGCAGGTGGTACAAAAGCTGTAGCAGAAGCACTAGCAACTACAGAAGGTTACTCCATAATAGGTGGTGGCGATTCTGCAGCGGCAGTTGAAAAATTCGATCTTGCTGAAGATATGGACCATGTATCTACAGGTGGGGGAGCATCATTAGAATTCATGGAAGGAAAAGTACTTCCTGGATTAGCTGCTCTAAATGATAAATAATAATTATTACTAACAGAGGTGATTCGATGCGTAAAAAAGTAATTGCTGGTAACTGGAAAATGAATAAAGTACTATCTGAAGCAGGAGAATTTATGGATTTGATAGTACCAAAAGCTCCAAAAGGAAATGTAGAAGCAATTGTATGTGCACCATTCCCTTTCTTACCAAAATTAGTAGAACAAGCGAAGGGATCAGAAGTAAAGGTAGCTGCGCAAAACATGCATTTTGAAGATTCTGGTGCTTTTACTGGAGAAGTTAGCCCAGTGATGTTGAAAGATTTAGGTGTAACACATGTTGTACTTGGTCATTCAGAAAGAAGAGAACTATTTGCTGAAACTGACGAATTAGTAAATAAGAAAACGAAAGCAGCATTTGCTCATGACCTAACCCCAATTGTTTGTGTGGGCGAAACACTGGATCAACGTGAAGCAAATGAAACAATGAACATTGTTGGAGAACAAGTAAAGCAAGCAGTTGCTGGTCTTTCAAATGAACAAGTTGCTGAAACTATTATTGCTTATGAACCAGTATGGGCAATCGGTACAGGAAAAACAGCTACAAGTGAACAAGCGAATGAAGTTTGCACTGAAATCCGTAAAGTTGTAGCTGAAGTAACTTCAACAGAAATAGCTGAAAAAGTAATTATTCAATATGGCGGGAGTGTAAAACCTGCTAATGTAGATGAGTTATTAGCTCAATCTGATATTGATGGAGCATTAGTTGGGGGAGCAAGTCTCGATCCTGAATCATTCCTACAATTAGTGGAGGCAGGTACAAAATGAGTCAAGAAAAATTAGCTGCATTAATCATTCTTGATGGATTCGCGATTCGTGATGAAGTAAAAGGAAATGCAGTCAAACAAGCAAAAACTCCTAATTTTGACCGTTATTGGAATCAATATGCGCATAATCAGCTTGAGGCTTCTGGAAAAGCTGTTGGATTACCAGATGGACAAATGGGTAATTCTGAAGTTGGACATTTGAACATTGGTGCTGGCCGTATTGTATATCAAAGTCTTACTCGTGTGAATGTGTCCATCGACGAAGGTGACTTCTACGAGATTGATGCATTTATCAAATCAGTAGAACATGCAAAGAAAAATGACAAAGCGCTTCACCTATTTGGATTATTATCTGATGGTGGGGTGCATAGTCATATTAATCATCTATTCGCATTGCTGCGTTTAGCGAAGAAACACGGTTTAGAGAATGTATTTGTACATGCGTTCTTAGACGGTCGTGATGTTGGACCGAAAACAGCAAACAAATATATCAAAGAAACACAAGCTGTGATGGACGAATTAGGAGTTGGTCAATTCGCTACCATTTCTGGTCGTTACTATTCCATGGATCGTGACAAGCGTTGGGATCGTGTGAAGAAATGTTATGATGCAATGGTATATGGTGAGGGTCCATCATATAAGAGCGCTCAAGAAGTTGTAGATGACAACTATGATAATGAAATTTATGATGAGTTTGTAATTCCATCTGTAATTACAGATGAAAATGATGAACCTGTGGCTACGATCAAGGATGAAGATTCTATTATCTTCTATAATTTCCGTCCAGATCGTGCAATCCAAATTTCTAGAACATTTGCGAATGAGGATTTCCGTGACTTTGATCGAGGAGATAAAGCTCCAAAAAAACTAGACTTCGTTATGTTGACCAACTTTAGTGAAACAGTAGATGGATATGTTGCCTATCAACCAGTAAATTTAGATAATACCATTGGAGAAGTTTTAGCACAAAACAACTTAAACCAATTACGTATTGCAGAAACGGAAAAATATCCACATGTCACTTTCTTTATGAGTGGTGGACGTGAAAAAGAATTTCCTGGTGAAAAGCGTATTCTAATTGACTCGCCCAAAGTCGCAACCTATGATCTAAAACCTGAGATGAGTGCGTATGAAGTTACTGATGCACTAATAGAGGAATTAGATAAAGGAGAACAAAATGCAATTATCTTGAATTTTGCCAACCCAGATATGGTTGGGCATTCAGGAAAATTACAACCGACTATCGATGCTATTGAAGCAGTGGATGAATGTTTAGGTAAAGTAATTGAAAAAATTACTGAATTGGGTGGTCATGCAATTATAACTGCAGACCATGGTAATTCCGATGAAGTTATCACTTTGGAAGATAAACCAATGACTGCTCATACAACAAATCCAGTACCTGTTATTGTGACCAAAGATGATATAGAGTTACGTGATGGTGGAATCTTAGCAGATTTATCTCCAACACTACTTGATTTGTTAGGTGTAGATAAACCGAAAGAAATGACAGGAAATAGTCTTATTAAAAAATAATTAATCATTAAGGAGAGAATAATATGCCATATATTACAGATGTTTATGCAAGAGAAGTCCTAGATTCAAGAGGTAATCCAACAATTGAGGTAGAAATTTTTACAGAGTCAGGAGCGTTTGGTTCTGCAATTGTACCAAGCGGAGCTTCAACTGGTGAGTACGAAGCAGTAGAACTTCGTGACGGTGACAAAGATCGTTATTTAGGTAAAGGAGTTCAAAAAGCAGTCGAAAATGTAAATGAAGTAATTGCTCCTGAACTTATTGGTATCGATGTTACTCGTCAAAACATTATTGATGCTTTAATGATCGATTTAGATGGAACTGAAAATAAAGGTAAATTAGGTGCGAACGCAATCCTTGGAGTATCCATGGCAGCAGCACATGCAGCAGCAAGTTATTTAGAAGTACCTTTATACAACTATTTAGGTGGATTCAATGCCAAAACACTACCAACACCAATGATGAACATTTTAAATGGTGGAGAACATGCAGACAACAACGTAGACATACAAGAGTTTATGATTATGCCTGTTGGTGCTCCAACATTTAAAGAAGCATTACGTACCGGTGCAGAAATTTTCCATGCATTGAAAAAAGTACTAAGTTCTAAAGGCTATAACACTGCTGTAGGTGATGAAGGTGGATTTGCTCCGAACTTAGGCTCTAATGAAGAAGCTTTACAAACCATTGTAGAAGCAATTGAAGCTGCTGGTTACAAGCCAGGAGAAGAAGTGAAACTTGCTATGGACGTAGCTGCTTCTGAAATCTACAGTGATGGTAAGTATAACCTTAAAGGTGAAGGCGTTGTTCGTTCTTCTGAAGAAATGGTAGACTGGTATGAAGAAATGATTTCTAAATACCCAATAATCTCTATTGAAGATGGATTAGATGAAAATGACTGGGATGGTTTCAAAATCCTAACTGATCGTCTTGGTGATAAAGTTCAATTAGTTGGAGATGACTTGTTCGTAACAAATACGAATAAACTTTCTAAAGGTATCGACCAAGGTATTGGTAACTCTATCTTAATTAAAGTAAACCAAATCGGAACACTAACAGAAACATTTGAAGCAATTGAAATGGCAAAACGCGCTGGCTATACAGCTGTCATCTCTCACCGATCTGGTGAAACTGAAGATGTTACAATTGCTGATATTGCAGTAGCAACAAACGCTGGACAAATCAAAACAGGCGCACCGTCTCGTACTGATCGTGTAGCAAAATATAACCAACTACTTCGTATTGAAGATGAATTAGCTGGTATGGGTGAGTATGGTGGGTTAGCTTCTTTCTACAATTTAGCTAACAAATAAGTCAAAAAACTACAATTGGAGTTATTACTCTGATTGTAGTTTTTTTATATACTTCATATCTAATTTAGGAAAGTTTGCTACTTTTAAGCATAAGTTAAACAAAGGGGGTAATTATGGTAAAGAAAGTATTGTTATTTGGTGATATAGGTATTGATGATATTATTACGCTCATTTATGCCGCATTAGATGAAGAAATAGAAGTTGTTGCAGTAGTCGCATCATATGGAAATATAAGTCGTGAGAAAGCCACAAATACAATTAGTTACATACAAGATCTATTAAATTATAAAGATCTACAGGTACCATTAATATTGGGTGCACAGCGTCCAATGACAGGGGAAATACCAAAAGAAGTATCGGATATTCATGGTGAGTACGGTATGGGCCCGATTATTCCTCCTATAAATGATGCGGAGGTAGTTGAAAACTTTTTACAGATAATCGATATAATTGAAAAATATGAAGATATATACATAGCTAATATTGGCAGGCTAACCGACTTAGCAACATTATTTATATTATATGAAGATTTAATGGGAGAAGTAAAAGGAATTTATATTATGGGGGGAGCATTTTGGGTTCCTGGAAATATTACAGCTGTAGCTGAAGCCAATTTTCACGGTGATCCAGTAGCCGCACAATTAGTGATGCGCTTTGCTACTAACCTGACGATCTTACCACTTAATGTATCAAATCAAGCAATAGTTACTCCTGAAATGGTAAATTATATTGATCAGGTCGGACAAATTTCTATTGTAAAGCCAATGATTGATTATTACTATGATTTTTATAAAAAAAGAGATCCGTCAATTATGGGAAGTCCCATGCATGATGTATTAGTATTAATGGCTATAAAAAATAAAGATATGTTTCAATATTTTAGTAGACCGATAATGATTGTCCAATCATTGTTAGGTGAGGAGAGGGGACAAAGTATTGCCGATATACGCCCCTATGAAGATGGATATTATGCTATTACGGAGACAAATAACCATCAAATTGCTTTTCAAATGGAATATCAGCAATTCTTTTTCGATTTTATGACAATTATGTCGAGTGGTCAATTTGATCGGTCGTTATATAAAAATGAAAAATAGGTTCTCACTTGTATGATGAGAACCTATCAGCGTTAATCTTTTATTCCATTATTTCCTTAACAAATGCCACTACTTCTTCTGATGTGCTCATTGCTAGGAATTGATCTTTTGCTTTTACTAATTCTTTTTTACTTAGGTTTAGTAATTGTGTTCTAGCAGGAAGTATAGAAGTTGCGCTCATACTGAACTCGTCCAAACCAAGCCCTACTAATAAAGGAATAGCAATTGAATCTCCTGCCATTTCACCGCACATGCCTACCCATTTATCTTCAGCATGGGCTGCTTCAATAACCGTATTAATTAAGTTTAAAATTGCAGGGTTATATGGCTGGTATAGATAAGAGACTTGCTCATTCATACGATCTGCAGCCATTGTGTATTGAATCAAGTCATTTGTACCGATACTAAAGAAATCAACTTCTTTTGCAAATTGTTTTGCAATAACAGCTGTAGATGGGATTTCTACCATAATTCCTATTTCTATATCATCAGAAACTTCAATTCCATCATTTTTTAAGGACTCTTTTTCTTCGATTAATAGAGCTTTAGCTTGACGGAACTCTTCAATTGTAGCAATCATAGGAAACATAATTTTCAAGTTTCCATAAGCACTAGCACGAAGTAATGCACGTAATTGTGGACGGAATACATGTTCATTCTCTAAGCAGAAACGAATTGCACGATAACCTAGAAAAGGATTTAGCTCTTTTGGAAGATCTAAATAACTAATTTCCTTATCTCCACCTACATCTAAAGTACGAACTACTACAGGTTTACCATCCATCTTTTCTAAAACTGCTTTATAAGCGTCGAATTGCTCGTCCTCAGAAGGAAGTTCAGATTTACCCATATATAAAAATTCTGTTCTATATAAACCTACACCTTCTCCGCCATTGTTTAATACTCCTTCAACATCATCAGGAGTACCAATATTAGCGGCAAGTTCAACTTGTTCACCATCTTTCGTAAAGCTAGGCTCATCTTTTAGTTTTGCCCATTCTTGTTGTTTTTTGGCGAAATCTGCTTGTTTTTGTTTATATGTTTGTATTTCGTCGTCTGATGGATTAATTATGATATTTCCATCTAATCCATCTACAATAATTAAATCATTTTTTTGTACGGATGAAGTAATATTTTTTGTGCCTACAACAGCAGGAATTTCTAGTGAACGTGCCATTATTGCCGAGTGAGAGGTTCTACCGCCAATATCAGTTGCAAATCCTTTAACAAATTCACGATTTAGTTGAGCAGTATCCGATGGAGTTAAATCTTCTGCAATAACAACTACTTGCTCATCAATAAGTGCAGGATCTGGGAAAGTGACACCTAAAAGGTGAGACATCACACGCTTGGTAACGTCTTGGATATCAGCTGCACGTTCTCTCATGTATTCATTATCCATTGCTTTAAACATTTCAACAAACATTGTTGCTACTTCATCTAAAGCAGCTTCAGCGTTTATTCTCTCTTCGTTAATTTTGTCTTGCATTGGACCTATCAGTTCAGGATCACTTAAAACTAATAAATGTGCAGAAAAGATTTCCGCGTGTTCCTCGCCAATTTCTTTGAGTGTATGCGCTTTGATTTTTTCAAGTTCTTGTTTAGAAATCTCTAAAGCTTTGTCAAGGCGAGTAATTTCACTAGCTGGATCATCTATGTTACTTCTTTCGAATGACAGATCAGGAGTTTTTAGTTCGTATGCCTTAGCAATTGCAATGCCAGAAGAAGCTGCAATTCCTTCGATATTTTGTGCCATGCTGAACATCCTTTCTTCATGGGTATGTAGTATTTTGTATCCTTGTATATTTTAAATCATTTTTCCTATATGGTGCAACTAATAGAATCCCTATAGATATGCTTTTAACCAACTATTTATCATTGTAAACGCTTCATCTCTACATATATCATTAAATAATTCATGTCGCCCATCTTCAAAGATGCTAATGGTAATATTACCCAATCCTAATTTATGGTATATGTTTGCAGTTTTCCAAATACCCTTTCCGTATCTTCCAATAGGGTCTGCATCCCCACTTAGTAAAAGTAAAGGAAGATCTTTACGAATGTTACAATTTAAAATAGGATTTAGCATGGAATGAATACTATCAAGTAGATCATAAAAGAAACGAGCAGTTGGTATATATCCTGATAGTGGATCGTCTTCATACGCAACTGCTTGTTCTAGATCTCTAGTTAACCAACTATATTTATGTGCTGGGGAAGGAATTCGTCTATTACTATTTCCGAAAGCTAAATAATTCATTAGCCTAGATTTATCATGTGGTGGGAGTAGAGATGCTAGAAATCGTCCCGAAAAACTTGTTATTCTTGGATAGTGCCCCGTACCGGTTAATATTAATCCATCGATGCAATCACTGTATTTTTGAATAAAATTTCGCATTAAAAATGAACCCATACTATGACCGACAAAATAGTAAGGAAGAAAAGGGTAATGCTTTTTAGTTATTTGCATTACTTCATACATATCTTGAATGACAATTGCTTTTCCATCTTCATCTGCGAAAAAACCTTGAACATGTTGTTCACCGGTTTTACCATGACCACGATGATCATTTCCTAATACAATAAAACCTTCATTGATAAAGTATTCTGCAAAATATTGATAGCGGGAGATGTGTTCAGCCATCCCATGTGCAATTTGGATGATTCCAATTGGATTTGTATTGGGATTCCATTGCTTTACATGTAGTTTGGTCTGATCTTGCATTGTTAAATAATAGGATTGTTCCATGAGTTTCCTCCTATTGTTAATATATATATTAATATTTTATGACGCTGTAATGATAATTGCAAAACATACAAAAAATTTATAGAATTGAATCTATTCCTTAATGGGTTCAATTACATAATAAATGGAGCTAAAATTACCGACGTTTAAAATAATATAATAATTCATGTTGCTAAATAAATCCATTATATGATAAAGTATATGTTAGGTATTGTCGGATACAGGAGGTGTCGGAACACATGATTACTGTGATAAATGTATTGCTTGTTATTGATGTTATTGTGATGATTACACTTGTTTTATTACAATCTGGAAAAAGTGCTGGGTTATCAGGAGCCGTTTCCGGAGGAGCAGAACAATTATTTGGTAAGCAAAAAGCAAGAGGAATAGATTTAGTATTACATCGTTCTACAATTGTAACAGGTGTTCTATTCTTTGTATTAGCCTTTTTAGCAGCTTACGTTTTACAATAAAGAAGCGATTCCTTATCACTTATGTGGTAAGGATTTTTTATTTTTACGTTGTAGAACCTTGAAGAACGGGTAAAGTAATAGAGACGATAAAGGAGATAGAGAGAATGAAAATTAAGTTACCAGAGCCATTTACATTTGAAGCAGGAGATAAAGCAGTATTATTACTACATGGATTTACAGGTCATTCAGCAGACGTACGTATGTTAGGTAGATTTTTGGAGAAAAAAGGGTATACTTCTCATGCTCCAATTTATAGAGGACATGGACAACCACCTGAAGAATTAATTAAAAGTAACCCTGAACAATGGTGGGCAGATGTGGAAGCTGCATATAATCATCTGAAAGATTTGGGATATGAAGAAATTGCAGTTGCGGGTCTTTCCTTGGGAGGGGTTTTAGGACTTAAATTAGCTTATTCAAAAAAAATTAAAGGTATTGTAACTATGTGTTCTCCAATGTTCTTTGATAATGAAGAGGAATTAACAAAAGGGTTCCGTCAATTTTCTACAGAATTTAAACAATTGGAGAAGAAAGATAAAGAAGTTATCGAAGACGAAGTGAATCAATTGATGGATAAATCCAAAGACTTATTTAAAGGTGTAGCAAAGACGATTAATGAAGTAAAATCGAATATCGATATGATTTATACACCAACTTTTGTGGTACAGGCTAGAAATGACAAAATGATTAATACCGACAGTGCCAATTATATTTATGATAATATAGAAGCTTCCCAAAAAGAAATTAAATGGTATGAAGAGTCTGGACATGTAATAACGATGGATAAAGAAAAAGAACAGCTCCATGAAGATATTTATCAGTTTCTAGAGAGTTTAAATTGGTAATAAAAAGGAAAAGAATATTATGAAAGAAGGTGAAAGAATGAAAGAGCAAATTATAAAGTATTTTAAAGAATCTGGGACAAAACCATTGTCTGTACAAGAAATAGAGGAAGAATTTCAACTTGAGAATGCAGATGAATTCAAAGATTTAATCAAGGCGTTAAATGAATTAGAACTTGAAGGAGAATTAGTTCGAACAAGGAAAAATAGATTTGGGCTACCGGATAAGATGAATTTAGTAAAAGGAAGCATTCAAATGCACGCGAAAGGATTTGCATTCTTAATTCCTGAGGATGAGGATGCAACAGATGTATATATCCATGCAAATGATATGGGATCAGCAATGAATGGCGATAAAGTGTTAGTTCGCTTAGAAAAACCATATTCTGAGGGGGCAAGACCAGAAGGTAAAGTCATTCGTATTATAGAAAGAGCAGTCATTCAAGTAGTGGGTACGTATGAAGATAACCGTTCGTTTGGATTTGTTATAGCTGACGATAAGCGTATTCCAAGTGATATTTTTATCCCTAAAGCAAATACACATGGAGCAGTACAGGGACATAAGGTAATAGCTCGCATCTCCAAGTATCCCGAAGGCCGCAATAGTGCTGAAGGTGAAATTATTCATATTCTAGGTCATAAAAATGATCCAGGAATTGATATTCTATCGATTATTCATAAACATGGAATTCAAGTTGATTTTCCTGAAGATGTGCTAGAACAGGCACAAAAGACACCAGAAGAAATCCATCCAGAAGAGATAAAAGGGAGAAGAGATCTTCGAAATGAAACAATCGTTACAATTGATGGCGCAGATGCAAAAGACTTAGATGACGCAGTAACAGTTAAAAAACTAGATAACGGTAATTACAAACTTGGTGTATATATTGCTGATGTAAGTCATTACGTAAAGGAGGACTCTCCTATTGACCGTGAAGCTTTGGAAAGAGGAACAAGTGTTTATTTAGTTGATCGAGTTATTCCAATGATACCTCATCGACTATCTAATGGAATATGTTCGTTAAATCCTAAAGTTGATCGATTAACGCTTGGTTGTGAAATGGAAATTAATCATCAAGGCCAGGTAGTAGAACATGAAATTTTTCAAAGCGTCATTCATTCAACTGAACGCATGACTTATAGTGATGTGAATAAGATTCTGGTAGATGAAGATGAAGAACTACGAAACAAGTATGAACCACTTGTTCCGATGTTTGAGGAAATGGAGAAATTAGCTTCTATCTTAAGAGAAAAACGATTTGGCCGTGGTGCAATTGATTTTGATTTCAAAGAAGCTCAAGTTCTAGTAGATGATATGGGAAGACCAACCGATGTAGCGATAAGAGAACGCTCTGTTGCTGAGCGACTTATTGAAGAATTTATGCTTGCAGCGAATGAAACTATTGCTGAGCACTTTCACTGGTTGGATGTACCATTTATCCATCGTATCCATGAAGAACCAGATGAAGGGAAATTAGAAAAATTCTTTGACTTTTTAGCAGGTTTGGGTATTTCTGTTAAAGGTACAGCAGATGATATTCATCCTCAGGAACTACAGAAAGTTATTGATTCTATTCGCGGGGAACCAGAAGAGATGATTGTTTCTAAATTAATGTTACGTTCTATGCAGCAAGCTAAATATGATCCTCAAAGCATTGGACATTTTGGCTTAGCAACTGATTTCTATACACATTTCACATCTCCAATTAGACGTTATCCAGATTTAATCGTTCATCGATTAATTCGAACATACTTGATTGAAAAGAATATGGATAGTAAAACGTTGAAACATTGGAAATCTCGTATGCCTGAAATTGCTAGACATACTTCAGAGCGTGAAAGAAGAGCAGTTGATGCGGAACGTGATACGGATGAATTGAAAAAAGCAGAGTATATGAAAGACAAAATAGGTGAAGAGTTTACAGGATTAATTAGTTCAGTTACCAATTTTGGTATGTTTGTTGAATTAGAAAATACGGTAGAAGGTCTTATTCATGTCAGTTATTTAACAGATGATTATTACCACTTTGATGAACGTAGTCAAGCGCTGATTGGTGAGCGTACTGCGAATGTTTATCGTGTAGGTGATGAAGTAGATGTTAAAGTGGTGGATGTGAATACAGATGAGTACACAGTTGATTTTGAATTAGTTTCTTCTGGTAAAGCCAGTCCAAAAAAGAAAAAGAGACAGCGAATACCGAAAAAAGTAGTTCAATCTTCTAAAAAAACAAAGCCAAAGAAGAAAAAGAATAGATAAATAAAAGCTACATGAATGATAAAAATTCGTTCATGTAGCTTTTTGGATAAGTTCATTTGAGTAACATAAAATAGGCTTATAACATATAAGTGAAGAAGATTGTATAATGACTAATTATTTTTTTCAGTATATAATGAATTAAAAATTAATCTTCAAAACAGGTGGAACAACTATGTGGGGGAATCATGGATGGATAGCATGTTAATAGCATTCTTGCTTACGTTATTTGCGGGATTAGCAACAGGTGTTGGGAGTTTAATTGCCTTTATGGCTAAGACCACCAATACGAAATTTTTGTCATTTGCTTTAGGGCTTTCTGCAGGAGTAATGATATATGTATCGATGGTTGATATCTTCTTTAAAGCGAAAGATTCACTAACTGCGTATCTTGGCGACACGGAAGGATATTGGCTTACTGTCATAGCCTTTTTCGGTGGAATGTTATTAATTGGATTTATCGATCGATTTATTCCTAAATATACAAATCCCCATGAAGTGAAAAAAGTAGAAGATATGGAGAAGCCGCAACAACCTTTACGAGATCCAGATTTAATGAAAATGGGACTTTTTACAGCGTTAGCACTCGCCATTCATAATTTTCCAGAAGGAATTGCAACTTTCGTATCGACATTACATGACCCTTCTATTGGTTTAGCGATTGCAATTGCAGTAGCGATTCATAATATCCCAGAAGGAATTGCTGTTTCTGTTCCAATATACTATGCTACCGGTGATCGGAAAAAAGCTTTTAAATATTCATTCTTATCTGGCCTAGCTGAACCTTTAGGTGCAATTGTTGCTATCCTTATCTTAATGCCATTCTTAAATGATTTGATGTTTGGAATTATTTTCGCGATGGTTGCTGGTATAATGGTGTTTATATCGTTAGATGAATTATTACCGGCAGCTCGAAAATATGATGAAGCTCATATGTCGATGTATGGTGTAATTTCAGGTATGGCACTTATGGCAGTCAGTTTATTATTCTTAGCATAAGGGTGTGTTCCAGTTGGAATACACTTATTTATTTGGTAGAATAAAGATCTATCGTTGTTCAAAAGACGAATGAATGGAGTGATAATTCGATACAAAGGAGAATTATCTACAATTTCACGATATGTGTCAATTTACTCGTCCTTTTCATCTTCATTTTGAACACACATTAGTAGGAGGAACGGTTATGCCAAAAGGAAATGGAAAAGTAATTGCACAAAATAAAAAAGCTTCACATGATTATTTCATAGAGGATACGTACGAAGCTGGTATCGTTCTTCATGGAACTGAAATCAAATCAATTCGTAATGGTAGAGTAAACATTAAAGATTCACATGCGCGAATAGATAGAAAAGGTGAAGTACAATTAATTAATTTGCATATAGCAGAATATGAGCAAGGAAACCGTTATAATCATGATCCAACCCGATCTCGTAAATTATTATTGCATCGAAAGGAAATTGATAAATTAATTGGTTTAACACAACAACAGGGATATGCATTAGTGCCATTAAAAATTTATTTAAAAAATGGATTTGCTAAAGTTTTAATTGGTCTTGGAAAAGGGAAAAAGAAATATGATAAGCGAGAAGATCTAAAACAGAAGCAAATGAAACGAGATGTGGATCGTGCCATTAAAGATCATATGCGTTAATCTTTGCTAAATGTTGCCAGTACTTGATTTTTAGCCTGGGTTTGTTATAATAAGTATATAATTAAATATCAGAAATGAGCTCATTCCCGAGCGTTTCTCTCCTTATGGGGACGTTACGGATTCGACAGGGATAGATTGAGCTCAGGTTGCACGTCGAGGTTACGGCTCGTAAAACGTTATGCCTAAATATAACTGGCAAAGAAAACAATCAACCTGTTTTAGCAGCTGCGTAAGTAGCCTAAAACGATCCTTCCTGGCATTGCCCGTGTGGCAGATTGAAGGGTCTCAAATTAAGCGGGCTATGCTACGATCCTCCGCCTGGGGATTTGTAGATGAAACTAATCAGGCTAGCTCCATGAAAGCCTGTTGGTAGGCCGACATGAGAGCGAATGATAATATACCAACTACGCGTGTAGAAGCCTGAGTGGCGATATCCTTGGACGAGGGTTCGACTCCCTCCGTCTCCACCAATACATAACTTTCGTTGATTTAACAGGGTTTGTAAAATGGTGGTATACAAAATGGAATACATTTTACGATTCACGTTTAAATTCTAATATTTTTGCTTGCTTGAAGTCATCTTCCATCTGGTTGATGGCTTCTTGTTCTGTAGAAGGATATAAATGACTATAAATATTCAACGTGGTTGCAACACTGTGACCTAATCGCTTAGCGATTAAAGCTGGTATATACCCTCTATTAATTAAATAAGTTGCGTGTGAGTGTCTAAAGTCATGCAATCGTATCTTTTTAACTTCTGAAGCTGCAACGTACTTAGCGAACCGTCTATCTAAGTTTGTAGTTGATACATGATCGTGAAATTCTCCGAACACTACATAAGATATTTTAGGGTTGTTTTGGGCTTTTAATTGAGACAATAATCTCATAACATGCTTAGGCATCAATATAGTTCTAACAGATTGTTTTGTTTTAGGTGTAGTTATATTTCGATTGTAAGACGTTTTATTTATGCTGATCGTATTGTTCTCAAAGTCTATATCTGCCCACGTGAGGGCTAGTAGTTCCCCTTTACGCATTCCACTATAATACAAGGTCATAAATAATACGTAATATAGAAAATCATCTACATGCTGTATAAACTCTTTGAACTCATCTAACGTCCAAAAATTAATATGCTTTTCTTCTTCTAAATCAACATTACCTGCAATCTTAGCGGGGTTTTCTTTTGTGTATTCCTGTTTAATAGCAAAATTAAAAATAGCAGACATAACTGTATGAATCTTTTTTACATGCGAGGGAGCATACTGATCAATAAGTTTATCTTGGAATCGTGTTATGTCTCGAACTCTTATTTGTTTAAGTTTCTTATTTCCGAAAAGAGGAACTAGATTATTATTTATTATCCCACTGATCTTACTGTAAGAAGATTCTTTTCTTCTTTTTTTATACCAAGCCATATACTCTTCAGCTACAAATTCAAATGTTGGATTTTCTTCATTCTCTTCTTCAAATTCTAAATCAGCTAAAAATATAGCTTCAGCTTTTTTTGCTTCCCTTGAAGAATCAAAACCCCTTCTTTTAACCTGTCGAACTTTACCGTTTTTTTGGTATATTTTTAAGTAAAAATAATATTTTCCGCTTTGTTTATCTTTGTAAACTGCCATGATTTTGTTCTCCTTTCAAAAATAATACTAGAACATATGTTCGTATAATGATATAATAACATTAACGAAACAACATTGGTACTTTTTACCATTGTACAAACATTGGTAAATATTAGATAATATTAGTAAGTAAATAGTCCTTATTTATAAGCTGTTCAGCTGATTTAAGCCGGTGAGTAGATACAATCTACTCTTGTTTACCTACTTCAATCCACTCATATAGATGTTCAATATTACAACCTAATATCATGGCAATGTTACCAGCAACCTCAATCGACATTTTTTGCTTATTTCTAACATACTTACTAATTTGCTGAGGCGTGATATTTAATTTATAAGCCAATTCTTTTTGAGTCATATTACGAACATCAAGTTGATGTTGAAGTAGGCATCTTCCGACTTTAAAAGCCAAACAGACACCTCATTTACTCAAATTTTCATACATAAGGGGCGATGGTAGAATTGACTGAAGATGAGTTTCAACTATTAATTGAATATGTAGAAGTCATAACTCGTAAAGACTGAATTATTTAAATAATTATTTCATTTTATCGTAGTATTCAACTGTAAACTTAATGCTTTCAAAAAACTTTTCCCTTTCGCTTTCACTTAGTGAGAGGGTCTTTTCAATCAATGTGTTCAAAAATTCAACGTCTTTTACTTCTAATCTTTCTGCAAGTTTTAATGCTCTCTCTAGCTCGTTATGTTGTTTTTCTGGAAAGAACTCATCCACATTACAATCCAATGCTTGTGCTATATCAAATAATTTATTGTGATCTGGTGAAGAAATTCCTTTTTCATATTGAGAAACAGTATTATTTCTGACGCCGATTTTGTCCCCTAATTCTTTTTGTGTCATTTTTTTCAACTTTCTTCTATTCTTAATTCTTTCTCCTACAAATTCCTTTAACGCTTTCTCGTTCATCTTAAATCCTCCATCGAATATTAATTTTATCTATATAATATCATATTTTATGATATTTAAACATATTTTTTCAAGATATTTGAATATTTGTATTGACTTAAGCATATAAGTTCATGTATTATGAACCTATCCAAGGGAGGGAGGTATTGGAAATCAAGACAAAAGATGCTAATTCTATCTTTCTTAGTGGAAATAACAAAAACGTTTGTGAGAATAACATTCAAAAAAAGTTAGTAACATTGCGCGAACTTCATAATTTAAGTTATGAAGATATGGCAAAATATTTAAGTATTTCTACTAAGACGTACATCAGAAAGGAACAAGGGAGATCTGCTTTTAAGCTTCAAGAAACGTTTTGGATTAGCGAATTGTTCAATAAGGAATATGATGAAATTTTTTTGCGAACATAGTTCAAGAATCATGAACTTTTGAAGGGGGTGTTCAAAATTCATCATAAATTATTCATCTTAAGAAGAGAAAAACGAATGAACCAAGAAAAAACAGCTAAGTTTCTCGGCATAGACAAACAAACTTATTACAGAAAAGAAAGTGGTAGAGGTGAATTTACAATCTCAGAAGCTAAGAGACTATGTAAATTATTCGGTTGTACTTTAGATGATTTGTTCTGGTCAGAAGATGATGCTAGCTAAAGTGCGCGAATTGGAAATCTCATGGGTATTATATGTTAGATGTGCGAAAACAACTTATCAATTCGTATTAACTAGTAGGGAGGTCAAGACATGCTAAAGGAACACTATCTAATCGAAGATTACGCAACAGTATTGGACACCGTGGAAAATCTATTTAACTCCACAATGAAAGCAGTGAACATGGCTGAAAATGCAGAGTTCAGTACAAAGAATGATGTACTTGCTGAAATGAATCACTCACTTGAAACATTAATGTCACTAAACAGAAAGAAAATAGATCGTGAAGTTGATGAACAGGCTTGGACTTATGTTGGAAGTAAAACTTATGTTTAAGCGCATAGGTGAAAGTGGCAATTATTATGTTGGTTTGTTTGTAGCATCTCTAGTAGGTTTCTATATTTGTTCAATCTTTACTACTTGAAAGGAGGTGAGAGATATTGAAAGATGCTTTAATCGGTTCACTCGTAATAACTCTATTAATCTATCTAGTAATTGCATGAAAAAACCCACTGATGGCAGTCAGTGAGTCAGAAAACTAAATTATTAATGTGGATTATACCACAAGGAAAGGTGTTTTGGAAATGGATTTAAATAAAATGGTTGAAGCTGTAGAAGTTATTAACAACGATAGGGAGTTTATTTCATTAACTATTGATTACACTGGTCCACAATTGCACGTTACAGATTTTATATTCGATCAAATTATTAATGATCAAGAAGTATTTTATGAAGAATGAAGTGACCTCATTTATCCATACAAAAAATATTTTTATATTGAAGACCTTAAAGTATTTTGTCTTGTCGAAGAAAAAGCTGAACCATCCAACCCATACGGATTAACTGAACAAGAACGTGATATGAGAGAAGCAGGGCATAAACTATCGGATTTCATGTAGGAGGTAAACCATGGCTTTAAAATCATTTCAAGAATTATTTAATTTAGATATATCGAAAGAGGTTGCAAAAAGACCAGTCAAAAAGAATTCAAAACAAACATTGGATTACCTAGAGTGGGCTAACTGCATTAAGTTGCTACATGAAAATGGAGCTGAAAATGTTAAATACGGAATGATCTATAACGAGCAAGGCTATCCATGCTTTTACAACCATAACGGAGAATCACCATTTGTGAGGGTTTGGGTAGAAGTTGATGGTCAGAAGTATGAAGAAGATTACCCAGTAGTAAATGGAATCTATGTAGTTAGTAACCCTACTCAACTAGACATAAACAAAGCAAAACAACGTGGATTCGTAAAAGCTGTAGCGATTAACACTGGTTTAGGTCTTAGCCTTTGGATTAAAGAAGAACACATTATCAATACAGATAAAGATATACAGAAAGAAATGAATCAAGACGAAACTAAATCATTAAATGACCAGATAACTTCATTATTTGCTAGAGCGTTGCAAAAGGTCGGAAGCAAAGAAGAATTATACGACATTCTCCAAAGTTCTAAAGAAGATTTTACTAAGTTATATCGTTCAAATGATCATGCAGCTAAGAAAATCGTTATTGGTCAATTGGATGTGATTCTAAATGATAACAACAACCAGTGATCGATTTAAATATATCGGTGGTTCGGAAGCCAATATGATTTACATGAAATACGACACTAAGACTTTTATAAAGTGGTGGGAAAAGAAGTTAGCAGAAGTACCGGAAGAAGAATTTAATAATAAAAGCATGGCTATTGGAACTATCTTAGAACACGACATTATAGATTTATATGAATCGGAAAACGGAGTTATAGGGATACGTGATGAATCCAAAGTAAAAGGCATAGCAAGAGCAAATACTGACTATATTTTGGGTGATAAGGTATCGGATGTAAAAGCAACTTCTAAAGCATTCGAATGGCTTATAAGCGGTAAAATACCACCGAATTACAAACGTCAACTTATTCATTATATGTATGTATTTGAGCTTCCAAATGCTTCAATCATTGCATATCAAGTTGATGAAGAAAGACTGCTTTATCCTTTTGACTCATTAGACGTGTACAAGCTTTTTGAAATACCAGTGAACATTAGTACAACGCAATTACAGGAACACAGGCAGAGAGTGGAATATCTAGAACATTGCAGGGATTTAATGATATTTCCAAAGGAGTGATTATATGCAGCCTGTGCCTAAGCCAAACCATAAGCGCAGAAAACCCAAACGTGGGCGGTTAAGCAAGATTACACCTAAAGTACGTGAAGAAGTTAAACACCGCTCTGGTGGTCAATGTGAACGTTGCGGAACATATCAGTCATATGCTTTTGAAATGGCTCATTTGGAACAAGCTTCGCAGGGTGGTCGAGGTGATGAGCCTTGGAATGTAGCATTACTTTGTGGTCCATCTGTTAACTCTGGAACCTGTCATCATTTTGCTGATTACACCAAGGATGGTAGGGAGTGGCGATTATCTAAAAGACAGGAGTTGATGGAATACTATGGAGTCTCAAGTAACAACTAGGGTTATATTACCTAAAATGCTGTGGAGTATAGCAAAAGATGAAGATCATTTATTGAAATTAGTAAAACAATACATGTCACGTTATAAAGGATATCACGTTGTAGAAGTTAGAAAACATTACGCTATATGCGAAAGGGGATAAAACATGGATAAAGATTTAGTGTTTATTAAAGATAAAGAGGTAGTAACGGATAGTTTAACGATTGCAGAAGTATTTAATAAAAGGCATGACAATGTGATAAAAGATATTCGTAATTTAGAATGCAGTGAAGATTTTTCGCTCCTAAATTTTAAGGAGTCACTCTATCAAAACAGAGGTAAGGATTATCCAATGTATTACATTTCCCAAGATGGATTTTCATTTCTAGTAATGGGATACACAGGAAAGATTGCTGCACAATTTAAAGAGAAGTACATCACAGAATTTAGACGAATGGAAAAGAAATTAAATGCACCTAAAGTGTTATCAGAAAAAGAACAATTAATCGCATCTATGGAGTTATCTTTACAATCATCAAAAGAGATAACGGAAGTTAAAAATAAGGTTAGTAGTTTAGAAGAAAGGTTTGACAATGAGCTTACCTTGAATCATGGGCAAGCTACTGCTGTAAATCATTCAGTGAAAAGACGTGTGGAAAGGTTATATAACGATGGGGTTATGGGTCCATTGGAAACCAAAAGACAAATGTACTCAAATATTCATAGCAATTTAAGAAGAGCATTCCAAGCTCCAACCTATCGTGAGATTAAGCGACAAGACTTTGACGAGGCTGTCGCATGGATTGAAGCATGGAGACCAATGTAAGGGGTGGTGTTACAGCACCATTCCCTCTCTTACAAAAAGTTATTTATAACAGTATATCAGATTTGGACAAGAATATGCCAATTAATTTTATAAAGGTGGTTGAAAATGGCTAAATACAGGCAAGTTCATGTGGAGTTTTGGCAGGATGGGTTTGTTCTGGACCTAACACCGGAAGAAAAATATTTCTACTTGTACCTTATGACAAATAGTAAAACTTCTCAATGTGGCATATATGAGCTTCCTAAAAGAATTATGGAAACTGAAACAGGCTACAACAGAGAAACAGTTGATAAATTAATTCATCGTTTTGAAGAATATGGAAAAATTTCTTATCACGAACCGACACGAGAGATTATGATTTTAAATTGGACGAAGTTTAACTGGATTAACTCTCCAAAGGTAACTTCACTTATTAAGAAAGAGTTAGAAAGCGTGAAGTATGAAGGGTTCGTGCAACTTTTTATTACAAAATGTAAAGAGTATGGATACGGTATAGATACGGTAGGTATAGACCTAGGGGAAGAAAGAGAAATAGAAAGAGAAATAGAAAGAGAAGTAGAAGAAGAAAGAGAAGAAGAAGTAAAAAACATTCCCTTCTCTGAAATAATCGATTACCTAAATTCTTCTGCAGGAAAAAAATATAAATCATCAACCAATAAAACCAAGACATGTATTAAAGCTCGTTGGAATGAAGGATTTAGGTTAGATGATTTTAAAAAGGTCGTAGATACCAAGGTGACGGAATGGAAGAACGACTCTAAAATGAGCCAGTATCTAAGACCAGAAACACTCTTTGGGAATAAGTTTGAAGGTTATCTCAATCAACAAGTTGAACAGAAACCAATTGACGCATATGATCAAATGTTTTAGGTGGTGCTTATGAAATCAATTAAAGATGTAAACATACTAAAATCACAAGGAATTGAACAAGTAGGCTCTCGAACTTGTGAGACTTGTAAAAGCACAGTTCCCATTTATGAACGCAAAGGAGAGCAATACAGCGTTTGTTTAACCTGTGAGAATACTAAACTAACCAAACAACAAACGGACGGCTATGAGCCTTTAAAAAGGCGAGAATTGGCAAACAAGGCAAAAACGATTAATTATATACCACCAGAACTTGAAAATGTCACCTTTGAGGATTATGTGCCAAAGACAAATGAACAAATTGAAGCTATGAATCTAGTACAAGAATTAATACAAGATAAACATCAAGCTTTGGTACTTCAGGGCGACCCTGGTACAGGGAAATCACATTTATTCCGATGTGCTGCACGAGAATTAGAAAAACAAAAGGTATTGTGGACTGGTCGAGATTGGCAAGGCAAGAATAAGAACTTTGAAGTAAATAAAATTGTTATCTTTGCCAAAGTACCAGAGCTTATGAAGCTCATACAAAGCACGTATAAGGGTCAAACGGATTTAACCGAATCAATCATCTTAGAAACCATTTCAAAAGCTGACGTGCTTATTTTAGACGAAATAGCAGGAGAACGATCTAAGTCAGATAATGGCTTTGAAACATGGTCCGGTGATATAACTTATCAAATATTAGATAGCAGGCAGGGCAAATGTAACCTATACAACTTAAATTACAGTAGTGCTGAGGTTAAAAAGAAGTACGGTGAAACACATGGTAAACGAATATTAAGCAGGATGGCATCTGGAGCAGAGATACTTCAAGTAAAAGGTCCAGACCATCGAATGAAAGGACTGAAATAGATGTGTGAGTGCAAAACGCAGTATTATAGCTCGTTCGTAGTAATTGAGCCTTGTAATAACTCTGAATGTATTAAACAACAGCATGCTGAATTTGACCGTAATTTAGAACATCTAAGAAAGTCATTGGCGGTGATGAATAAATGAAAGTAGCAGAAAAACGCATATTTTTACTCGATGGATTTAATTTCAAACCTGAAGAATCGAATTTTAATGAAATTGTTGAATTGAATCTAGAAGGTTTTGGATACAAAGATATTGCAAAAATGACTAATTCACATGAAGTTGATGTATTCATTGCATTGATTCATAGAGCAGTAGTAGATGGCGAATTTGTAGGACCATTTGAAGGGAGAAACGATTACACCATGCAAACATTCGAAATACCAGGAGCTTTACCTAACATGAATAAAATCATTGCAGCAAGCAAAAAACACCACATGCAGTATTCCAACATGAAGAAAGATTTTACTGCATTAGTACAAATTCATGCTATGAATCTAGAAAAAGTAGAGAGCGCAGATTTTGAGATTGTCTGGTATTGCATAGATAAACGCCAAGATAAAGATAACATCATGGCTGGTCAGAAATTTATCTTTGATGGGTTGGTAAAGGCAGGAGTACTCAAAAATGACGGTTGGAAACAGATTGGTGATGTATCTCACAGATTCGTCATTGATAAAGAGAATCCTAGAATACAGGTCAATATCAAGGAGTTTATCTAATGGAACTCCAGAACATTATCCAGATGATGATACATGCAAGTAGACGTATCGAAAAGGCAACTAATGAAATACACAAAATGGCTCGTGAAAAAGCTGAAACAGAGTACGAGTATAGACAAGCTCTATCCATCGAGATTATGAAACTCAAAGCAAAAGGAGTACAAGCTACTCTTATACCGGATGTAGCACGTGGAAATGTAGCAGAATTAAAACTTGCTCGTGATCTAGCAGATGGTAAATACAAAAGTTCAGTCGAATCATTAAGAGCGTTGCAAAGCGAACTAAACGGATTACAAACTATATCAAGGTATCAATCAGAGGTGTGAAATGATAATTAAATTCAAAATAAGCGAACGCAGAAGGCAAGGAACAACAAACAAATTCAATCCTAAGTTATCCCAATATTGGCAAAAAACATATTATGAACTCTTTAAAAATTGGTGAGGAGTGAGGGAATGGACATTGAACAAACCATAAATCATGTTCGTGATGCTATTAGAGAATTACCAAAAATATACGGAGATAATTTAGATCAGATTAAGCAACTGGAGCAAGAACGAATGGACTTAATGCATTATATGGAGCTAGTTGATTTAAACGCTCGTGATGGTTTTAAAGCATATAAACAAATGCAGGACGTTTTACGCAAGCGCAGAGTATTAAAAGACCAGAACGAAGAATTAAAACATGTAGTGCCTGTCCTTAAAAGCATGAACGGTAAACTCAAGGATTTAGATACAGCTGTGGGTGGAGTTAGGAAGTCTAAAGAAGGACTTAAAGTTAGGGTGTATAGATGTAGAAGGCGCAATGATCTGGAAATGGTTATAACCGGTTCAGATAACAAAGGGAGGTAGTAAGGATGGAGAAAGTAAAAGTGACGAAGGAACAGGCGGAAGAAATAGAGGATATTAAGGAAGGTGGTAAGCAACAGGTAGACTATGCAATTGCGATACACCCATATAACAAAAGACCGGATTTAAAAATAGCTCAAATGTCAACTGGTGACTTTGCTCGAGCCTTATTAATTGAAAATGGATATGAAATAGAATCGGAGTTTAAGAAAGGCGATTATGTAATGGTCAAGTGGAAGGACAGACAAGAAGAAGGATTTTATCGGGTGGTTGAAATACTCCCTATAGGTTCTATTCAAATAGAAACTCTTGATGGCGCGCCAAATACATCTGGTCACGGAAATACACGCCACGCCACACCAGAAGAAATAAAACAAGAAAAAGAGCGTAGATGGTGGGCGAAGCATGGTAGGGAAGTTTGGGAGTTGAGAGAGAATGACGCTCTTTACGATAAAGGACATAGTTATTCGCCGGTTGTAGAAAGAGTACTTGAATTCAGTGAAGGAACAACTGTCTATTTCAAAGACGGCAATTGGGAATCTTATGAGAACGTTAAAGATCAATATAAAGTTTCTTGTTTTGAAAAAGATAGATTAGATTTATCAAATTAAGCCGGGAGGGTTTTAGGGATGGAAGATAAATTAACAGAACTTACTCAATGGTACAGGGATAGAATAGATAAATTAGCGAATGGCGAGAAAGTGGACTTTAATTTACATCCTGGAGCAATTAGTTGGTTGCTCGGAGAAGCTGAGAAAGCGGAAGAACTAGAAAGCAAATTAGAATCTATTGAAAATCTAGTAAAAGAATCTTGTAGTCGCTACGGTGGAAATGAATTTTTAAGAAAAGTATTAAACATTACTGGAGAAGCATTGGAGGAATCTAGGGATGAGTAAAAGGTTAATTGATGTTGGATATTTAAGAGTAGGTATGGTGCTACAAGATGTGAACGGAAATAAAGGAACGATCACGGAATTAGGTTGGCTTGGCGAAATGCCACTTGTTCATATAAATGACAGCCCTAATCCTGTTATGTGGAATTGGAATACGTTGAGTCCTGATGTGATGGTTTTGGAGGGAATGGAATGAGTAGGTTGGAAAATAAACAATTTTTAAAAGCAGAAGCAACATTATTGCACAAATTAGGTGTTGCAAATGATCACGAGCCTATTACTGACAAAGAACAGGAATTAATTGATTATATTATCCACCAAGCACAAAAGGCAGAAGAACTACAAGCTAAGGTGGAGGAGTTGGAGAAAGAAAAGGACGAATGGAAGGACACTGCCCAATCGTATTACGTTACAAATCAGGAATTAAGAGAGAAAAATAAGCGCTACAAACAGGCTTTGGAAGAAGTTAAGTCTTTAACAATTAATCCAAGAGAATACCAACCATCAACTTATACAATTCACCACATTGTTAGCGATGCATTGAAGGGAGTAGAGGGATGACAGCTAAATCACGCTTTAGAGGTCATCCAATAGAGCACAACGGCACTGAGTGGGTATATAGCGATACCAAAGAATCAACAGTAGGAAAATGGCAGGAAAGAAGCTGTGGGCATTGTGGATTGTTTAGCACACCAGAAGGACATGACGGATGTCTAGGAACACTACCAAATGTTATGAACGCCTGCTGTGGTCATGGATTAGAAAACGATGCTTATATACAGTTTTGGGATAGATCAGTAGTACGAGGGAGTAAGGCTATTAATCTCATGAATGAGTTGAAGGGGTGAACACATGGATAAATGCAAATGTAAGAACAAAAAGAATTGTATTTATTGCTTCCTAAAAATCAAAGCAGATAAACCTTGGAGTAGTTGGTTCTGATGTCTAAGGAAAAATATATAGAGGTCTATGACGGATTAAATCTTATTGCTACTGGAACAGTAACCGAATGTGCTAAAAAGCTGGGAGTTGGCAGATCAAGCATATACAACTATATCAAATATGCAAAACAAGGCGATGACACGAAGCGCAATGCAATAATCCTTGAAAGCAAACAAGAATTTGCGATTTATAAAGGCGATAAATTTTTATTCATGGACACGTTAGAAAATTGTGCTAGGCGTTTAGGTATTGATGAGAGTACCGTTTATTTTTATTCATCTCCCATTTATGCAGAACGAGGGAATGAAGAAAACAGACTCGCAGCAGTTAATTTAGGAATGTGGGTGCAGGAAAGTGTTTGAAGTTATATAAATATGGGGTGTGGAGGTAGAGGGATGAAGCTGAATGTCAGCTTTAAAAATAGAATTAAGCAATTATTTTGCAAACACGATAGAGCAGTTGGGATAAGTTGTTGCAGTCAAGGGATAAACAGCAAAGAAGGCTATTGGCATGTTGAATATCATTGTGGTTATTGTGGATTTGCTTACGGAGAATGGATAAAAGCAGATAGGGATGAAATGGAAAAGTTGTTCGGTAAAGAAACATATGAAATCAAATAGACTATGGAGGTTAAACAATGAATCTAAATAAATTAATGACAATACAAGATGATTTAGATAAACATATCGAAGTTAAAAAAGGCTTACAAGGACAGGACCTACTAGATAAAAAGATACTAGCTTTACAAGTGGAGTTAGGAGAGTTAGCTAATGAGTGGAGAGGGTTTAAGTTTTGGAAAGAGAATCCACAGCCAAGAACTAAACACTTTAAAGGATGCGATAATTGTATAGGTGGAGTGAGTAAAAACTCACCATTATTAGGACCATATAACGAATGTGAAATTTGTAAATCCAACCCACTACTAGAAGAATACGTTGATTGTCTCCACTTTATATTGTCGATTGGATTGGATTTGAATATTAATATTGATTCTCTTAAAGAGTATTTTTCACCTAAGAAAATGCTAGATATAACAGATCATTTCCTGTGGACAAATAAAAAAATCTTAGATTTATATGAAAACATCAGGGATAGAAACAGTTCAAAAGCAGGTTTGCTTTATCTCAATTTGTTTAATTCTTTAGTCGGTTTAGGTGAACTACTAGGCTTCACCACAGAACAAATAGAACAAGCCTATCTAGATAAAAACAAAGTTAATCATGCTAGACAGGAATCTGGATATTAAAAAGGAGGAATATAAAAATGTTTCAGACATCTACACAAAAAATTAGAGAACTAATTAACGAGGTTGAAAGATTAATAGCTTTTAGAGATAAATACGATCTATCACAGCAAGAACAAAAAGCAACGTCTTGCGCGATTGCTAATTCATTACTAGCTATAAGTAGAACGGCTGAAAATATAGCTAAGCAAGAGGATATTAAGGAGGTCTAATATGGGTGAACATGAATCACATCGCAAAATAAGGGAATTTATTAACAAAAGAGGATACTCATACAACGTAATGGATGTTCTGAGGGGTTATCAAAAACGTTTGGATGGTTATTACAATAGTTACACAATGAATGATTGTCTCGACCATTTAGAAAGAGAATGTGAAGAAGTAATACGTTTAGGAAACAATTTATTAATAGGCAAGGAGTGAAACAATGGCTCAACTAGAAAATGAACTGGAGATACAAAGGAAGAAGCAAGCAGAAGAACAACGTAGAAATGAACTAATGGACATTATTATAGGCTATGGAGTTCATACTCTTGATGGTAGACCTTTATCCAGTCTCACATTGATAGAATTAGAGAATTTACGTATTAACATCATTAATGATTATTTACGGTAGGAGGTCAATATATGACAACAGCCATTAAACCAACTAAGATCACCTTCAAAAAAGTGGAATCGGAATGGTCTGGATATTACAACACATTGAACGAAATTAACAGATTACGAGAATCCATAATAAATCCATATGATGATGAACCAGATACAAATACAGGTGGAGGGGTTAACTCTGTTAGAAATCCAGGAGACCCTACTGGTAAGTTAGCAATACGATTAACTACAAATAAACAGCTTGAATATTTATGTACTGTTGTTGATGCCATTGACCAAGTATATAATGCGTTGCCGGATAACTATAAAGAGCTGGTCAGACTTAGATATTGGAGTAAATACAAGCAATATACTTGGGAAGGTATAGCTTTTGAATTGAATGTGAGTGAAAGACAGGCTAGAAGATGGAGAAATGAAATCGTACAAGCCACTGTGGAGGTGCTGGGATGGAGGTAGGAAAAGGACTAAATGATTTCTACTACGCAGTGTATGATGAAGAAAACGAAACTTACAGTGAACCGAACAGGGTAAAAGAGATACAGACTATAACCGAAATAATACCTTCTTCCATTCCAAGGATGAATGGTAAAAGCTACGAAGGTACTCTCTATACGAAAAACTTAAAAGCAATGACACCAACAATGCGTAGATATTTTAAAAGAGTGAGAATAGGAAATGTATTGTATTTATGAAAAATGTCCGTTAAATGTCCGTTTTGACACCTGAAATTAATCTATTGTGGTAATATAGGGATTTAATTAATAAAATATTAAGCTTTAAAAGATCCTAGTTATTTTTATCAAATTATCAAACCCCTTGTGTTAATATATATGTATAAAATACAAGGGGGGATAGATTTGAGACAAATTAAGTGTTATGACGAATTTAACGGCCTAGCACAACCTTTCTCTATATATATTGATAGATATCCAGATGAATGTCCAATTTGCCATTATTCACTCGTACCAAAATTGATCGACTCTTTTATTACCACCGAAGACCGAGTTGAATCTATTTTTAAATGCACAAAACACAACTGTAGTTTTCTTTTTATCGGATATTTTCGATTAGACAAGGCTTATGTTTACGGGAGAGGGGCAGATAGTCGTTGGATATTTGAATTTGCTGTACCTAGATTAAATGAATCAAAAGAGTTTTCAGATGAGATTACAATGTTATCAACTTCTTTTGTGGAAATTTATAATGAATCATTGAAAGCTGAAAGTGAACAGTTAATGCATGTTGCAGGCATGGGTTATAGAAAATCATTAGAATTTCTAATTAAAGATTATTTAATTGATTATAAAAAACAAGAAAAGCAAACAATTGAAAACAAGCTTCTTGGTAGATGCATTAGAGATCATATTGATCACGTAAGAATAAAAGAGTTAGCAAAAAGAGCTGCATGGTTAGGAAATGATGAGACTCATTTTGTAAGAAAATGGGAAAACAAATCGATTACAGATTTGAAGCAACTTATTCAATTAGTAGTAAATTGGATTTCTCAAGAAATTTTGTCAGATAAATTAATAGAATCAATGCCAGAGTAAATATACATAAAAAACAAGTAGCGCTTATCCATATTGGGTAGGTGCTTTTTTGTTGGGTGGATAGGGATATACGTTTGTTGGTGGGGACTTGCGTAAAAATTAAAAATCAAGCAGGAAAATAGTCCTCATTTGACGAAGTAAGTCGTGAAAGGGGAGAATATTGTGGTAGATAAAATAGTCGTACAAAGAAACGATAGAGATGTCGCGGTGGAATTGACGCAACTTCACCTGCAATACGAAGCAGACGGAAGTAACGTTGCTGAATTGTATTCTAGATATTATGCTTTATCTAGATATATGGGTTATGTTGATCCGGGTTCATACCGTAAGTTTATACCAGATGAAATTGTAGAGAAGTTAAAATCGTGAGAAACAAAGAAATTGGCACTTATCGAATAGATAGGTGCTTTTAATATGGGAGTATAGGGACTACGTTAGGAGGTGGGGGATTACGTAATGAAAGCAGGAGCTCAACCAACTTTCTCCTTTTTTAAAATAATTTATAAACCTATATAACTATTATTACTTAGGCTTATGGCGTTTGTGACCAGATACTTTTGTTCCATCGGACTTCTTGTAAGGACTGACTTTTACGGTCATAGGTCCTTTACGAGGTGGATGTTCTGAGCATTTGCCACGTTTTGCCATATATTCACCTCCATGAGGCGAAGCGGTTGGTTGAGCTAACTACATTATATCAAATAGGTAAAATTATGCAGGTATTTCTTCTATTTATGTCGAATTAAAGAATAAAAAGGAGGAATGAAATGTTTTTAGTGATTATTATATTAACGATAATATTAATGCTCTGTAGTATTGCATTAGCGGTTTATGGTATTCAAGTAGAGGAATTTTCTTTAGTGGTTTCTTCACTATCTGTTTTGGCTGCTTCTATATCTGGATTAATCGCAGCTATTGTTCTCAAACAAAATAAAGATAAGGACAGACCTTATATTATTTTGAAACCAAATTACAATAGATATGGTTTCATTCAAATAGAAGTGACTAATCATGGTACAGAGACTGCAATCATAGATTACTTTGAAACAGACGTCACTTTTAATTTGCATAAAGGGCAAAGTTTTTTCGAAGTCATTAAAGAAATTGTTATTCCTCCTGGTGTTTCAATTAAGTATCCATTATTGTTGATTCGTGAATACGAAGAAAAGAACGCTTGTTATACATCGAAAGGTATAATCAGATATAAAAACATTGCAGGGAAAAAATATAAAAATAAATTTATGTTTAATATTGAAAACCAAGGACCTTCCTTTGCTCATGATAATGAAAGCACTAAAACTCATTACAAAATACAAATGATACCGGATGAAATTAGGAAATTAAAAGAAGAATTGAAAAAAACACGAGAAAACAAGGGTTAATTATTTTAATTCTTGTTGTTAACTAGAGACATCTCAATAAGAGGTGTTTTTTTCAGAAATGGATTAATGCTATTAAAAAATTGAGCAATAGCCCGATATAAATACAGGGTGATTCAATGGTGAGAAATTTTAGGCAAACAAAGAAAGTTATAAAATATTTAAAGAATAGATATGGAAATATTAGAAAGCATACTATTCAAGATGATATTGTATTAGTTGATGATTTATGTAACGATCATTCATTGGAAGAAATTAAAATGATGAAAAATAGAATTAATGCTTCAATAACCTTAGATAAAAATAACAGTTATCTTAATAATTACTTTATTAGTTTATTTGTAGCTTTTTTTACGGTTAGTTGCACTTCGATATTTTTGTTAGTTACAATTGGGTCACAACTAATACTTTCTTCTCTAAATCATTTTGTCCAAATAAACCAAGAGGATATCAACCAAGATAACTTAAATGAATTAATTCAGTCTATTAATTTTTCGGAACTTATGACTACTGCAATCCAGATTGCGGGTATTGTATTTTTATTCTTTTTAGTTAGTATATTTCTAGTAACTGCTATAATCTATAGGAATTCTAGTAATAATTATATGTACAATACTTTAATAGAGGAAGCATTTGAAAAAAAGAAAGAACTTGACTAGTAAAGAACATAATGAAGAAGAATAAATTAAGAGCTGTCCAATAATGGATGGTTCTTTTTTATTTGGAGGTGAAATTAAATGTGTATAACCTGTAACGAATGCCAATATGAATATGAACTAACGCATTTAAACACAAATCTTAAAGAACAACTACCTAACAACATTGAACGATACTATATTGAATGCCCTAACTGTAAAGCACAATACACAACTCACTATCTAGATGATGAACTGAAGAAAATACAGGCTGAAATAAAACGGCTCCAGAACATATACCCACTAAAAATTAAACAGAAGAATAAGTTAGTAAGATTACGTAAGAAGATATTACTAATCCATAACACATTAAAAGCACAGGTAGAAAATATGGACTGATATAAATGAAGATACTTCCTAACACATGGACTAGTAAAACAAAGCTAACCCAAAAAATGAGAGATGCATTTTATAAAACTGGCCTATGGGAAAAATGCAGGGGTACCGTACTAGAAAGAGACGGGTATCTATGTCAGGTATGTATGGAGCAGGATGAACCAACTCCAGCTAATACTGTGCATCACATCGTACACCTTAAGGATGATCCTAGTAAGGCATTGGACGAGGAGAACCTAATAAGTGTTTGCTATGAATGTCATAACGATTTACATCCAGAGAAAGGTTTTGGACAAAGTAAATCGAAAACAAAATCAAAAAGAATAAAAACATTTGAAGTAAATTCTAATCCAGATTCATTCTGGTAGGTAACCCCCTACCCATAATTGTGTGGGTGTGAATATGTCCAGAGCGTGCCGCCCCTTCCTTTACACCGCAGGAATTTTTTTATGAAGGGGGGTAATACCAATAGAAAGGAGGAATATGTATGGCAAAACCAACTGCAGCTAAGATAAAAGCTTATTTGGGTGAGAGTTATCAAGAATCAGACGAGGAACTTATTCAGCTATATATTGAAACACACGAATTTTACACCAGGATGAAAAAGGAACTTAAAAAGTCTGATTTAATGTACGAATACACCAATAAAGCTGGAGCAACAAACTTAGTTAAAAATCCTCTTTCTATCGAGTTAACCAAAACTGTACAAACATTAAATAACCTGTTGAAGTCTCTTGGTCTTACTCCTGCTCAACGAAAGAAAGTAGTGAATGAAGATGACAACGACTTCGACAATTTCTAAAAACGTTAAAAAAGCAAAGCAAAGTTTTAGCTTTATTACATGGAAAAAAGAACAGGTTAAGAAAGGAAACATTTTAGAAATACCATCAGATAAATTACTCACTACTTGGTATGCGGAACAATTAGTAAAAGGTAGCATTGTAGCTAGTAAAAATAACATATTGGCTGCAAAAAGACACCTTAACGACTTAAAAAGGCAAGGAACAGACGAGTTCCCATGGATATTCGTAGAAGATAAAGGGCATCGTCCGGTACGATTTATCGAAAAGTTTTGTAAACCATCAAAAGGTGATTTTAATCAACTAGTAGCCCAACCGTGGCAACACTTCGTCATTGGTTCATTATATGGTTGGGTTCATAAAGACACAGGTATAAGACGCTTTCGAGAGGGTCTTATTTTTATTGGTCGAAAAAATGGAAAGTCGACCTTAATTAGTGGCTTATCTCTCTATTCTTTCTCTAAAGATGGGGAAAATGGAGCGGATGTGTTCCTTTTAGCCAATACAAAGCAACAAGCAGGAATCATCTTTGAAGAAGCTAAAAAAATGGTTAAGAAATCACCTAAGTTGAATAAACAGTTTAATGCAAAGCGTGATGAAATAAAGTACGATAAAACATTTTCTACAATCGAACCTAGGGCATCAGATAGTGAAAAACTAGATGGATTAAACACGCATTTAGGTGTGTTTGATGAGATTCACGAGTTTAAAGACTATAAATTGATTAACGTAATGAAAAAATCACGTGGTTCTCGTAAACAACCTTTAATTTTATATATTACTACAGCAGGATACCAATTAGATGGTCCATTGGTTAAATATTATGATGATGGAGTTCAAGTCTTAGAAGGAGCAATTCAAGACGAAAGAACATTTTATTATTTAGCTGAATTAGATAGCGAAAAAGAATTTGATCAACCCGAAAATTGGATTAAAGCTAATCCAAATATGGGCGTTTCTCTTGATTTAGATGTTTTAACAGGCGATTGGGATAAGGACAAGCGTACTCCAGAAGAACGATCAGACTTCATAACAAAGCAATTTAATATCTTTGCGAACGGCAGTAAGGTTCCGTTCATTGATTTCAAGACATTAGAAAAAAACGATAAACATATGGATGTAAAAGCAATGAGAGGAGCGCAAGCTGTTGGAGGTTATGATTTATCTGATTCCGAGGATTTTACAAGTGCTTGCCTAGAATTTCCGTTAGATACTGGTGAGGTTTTTGTATTATCTCACTCATGGATACCGCTTAAGAAAGTAATTGAAAATAACGAAAAGATACCTTACCGAGAGTGGGAAAGGTTGGGTTATCTAACCATTGTGGATGAAGAATATATAAACAAAGATATTGTAGAAAAATGGCTCGAAGAACAAGCGAATATCTATAATGTTGAATTAATAACGTATGACCCAGCAAAAGCCTTTAGATTAAACAAATCACTGGAGGAAAAAGGATATGTTACCGAAGTAGTGCGACAAGGGTTTGTTACATTAGGTCCAGCGTTAGATGATTTGAAAGAAATGTTCCTAGATGGAAAAGTTATATTTAATGAAAATCCGTTACTACGGTGGTATATCAATAATGTTGAGCTTGTGAAGGATAGAAACAATAACCGAATGCCGACAAAAGCAGGTAGGTATCGTAAAATAGATGGTTTTGCTGCATTATTAAACGCTCATACAAAAGTAATGGAGAAGTTGATAGTCGCTAGTAGTGACGGAGATATTGGAGTTGTCAGTATGGCTGATTTACTAAAATAAGGTGGTGATCTAATATCTAATACTTTGAAGGGTGGTGATAAATTGAAGATATTTCAACGAGTAAAAAACGCTGCCTTTGGTGCTTACATGGCATGGAAAGGTAAGCAATTTGATTTTAGTTCATGGGCAAATCGTACTTTCTGGGGCTTTGACAACTCCACACTAGCGACAAATGAAACGATATTTAGTGTAGTTACTAGACTATCAAACAGTGTGGCTACATTACCTTTAAAGCTTTATGAAAATTACAGTTTAGCTAGTAATCAAGCTTCTGATGTATTACTTCATAATCCTAATTCTAATATGACTGGTTTTGAATTTATTCGTAATTTAGAAACCAATCGAAATGAAAAAGGAAATGGATATGCCTTGATAGAAAGAGATATTCGTCAACAACCAACCAAATTAACATTAATCAACCCGGATTATGTTGAACCTGTACTAGAATCCAATACAAAAGAATTGTGGTATCAAATTCTAGGTGAAGATGGGAATAGATACTATATTCATAACATGGAAATGCTTCATGTTAAACACATTATTGGGTCCAACAGTATAAAAGGCATTAATCCAATAGAAGTGTTAAGTAATGCGAATGACTTTGATAAAGCCGTGAGAGAGTTTAGCTTGAAGGAAATGAAAAGTGCGCCAAACTCTTTTATACTAAAATACGCAGCTAATATTGATAACGAAAAACGTGATAAAGTAATTGCTGATTTTAAACGTTTCTATCAAGAAAATGGTGGTATTCTGTTCCAAGAGCCAGGAGTAGAGATTAATGAACTGGAAAGAAAATACGTTGCTGCGGATACGTTGGCTACAGAGAGAATAACTAGATCACGTGTTGCGAATGTATTTAATATACCAGTTACGATGCTTAATGATAATGAAGGTCAAAGCTACTCAAGTAATGAACATTTTATGAGGGTGTATGTGGACCTTACGCTTATGCCAATTGTCAGACAGTATGAACAAGAATTTAATAAAAAGTTACTTACACCAGTTCAAAGAAAAGCTGGTTATTATTTTAAATTTAACGTCAAAGCCTTATTACGTGCTGATACTGCTGTTCAGGGTGAGTATTACGCTAAAGCTATTAGGAATGGTTGGCTCACACCAGATGAAGTAAGGATGAAAGAAGATGATCAACCTCTTGGCGGAAATGCTTCTAAGTTGTGGGTTAGTGGAGATTTGTATCCAATTGATTTAGATCCAAGCGAAAGAAAAACAAATAACAAAAAAGATGAATAACACGTTTAATACGTGTTTTTATTATGCCTTGAAAGGTGGTGATAAGAGATTATGGGAGCGAAAATTAAAAAGTTTTGGGATATGAAGATGTCTGCTGATCAAAAGTCAGGAGATATTTTTATTTACGGAGACATTGAGCGCTATCAATGGATTGAAGAAGATACCACAGCAACTACCTTTAAGGATGATTTAGATAATCTGGGAGATATATCTACGATAAATTTATACATTAATTCTCCTGGTGGTTCCGTTTTCGAAGGTATAGCAATTCACAACATGTTAAAAAGACACAAAGCGCAAGTCAATGTTTATATAGATGCTTTAGCTGCATCTATAGCAAGTGTAATTGCTATGGCTGGAGATACCATTTATATGCCAAAAAACTCTATGCTGATGATTCACAATGCATGGACGATAGTAGCTGGTAATTCTGCTGATTTACGAAAGCAGGCAGATGATTTAGATCGTATCAGTAATTCTAGTAAACAATCTTATCTTGAAAAAGCAGGAGACAAACTATCAGATGAAAAACTTCAAGAAATGTTAGATGCAGAAACGTGGCTAAGTGCAGATGAAGCATATGTGTATGGGTTGTGCGATGTGGTTCAAGAAGAAAACAAAATGGCTGCTTCAATTAGCCAAGATTTATTTGCTAAGTATAAAAACGTACCTAAGCAATTAACAGATAACGATATTACTGACATTACAGGCGAAGAAATGAAAGAAAGACAATTAATTGCCGAAAGGGCAAGGAATAATGCAAATCTAATAAATGATATTTTAGGAGGAATTTAAATTATGAAAACATTATACGAATTGAAACAGAATTTATCTACAGTAGGGCAACAATTGCAAAAGGTTGAAAATGAGTTAGCTTCTGCAGCTATTGATACTGATAAGTCAACTGAGGATATCAAGAATCTACAGAGCTCTCGTGACGATCTGAAAATGCGCTTTGATGTAATTAAAGAACAACATGATCAACTAGAGCAAGAACAAAAAACAAAGTTTAATCAGAAAGATGAAATTCAAAACATTGCTGATCCATCAGAGAAGAAAATGAAAGCAAAAGCTGACTTCATTAAGGCAGTTATGAAAAATGAACCAGTCCCTAAAGATGTAAGACAGGCGTTAGGGGATGATGCTTCTACCGGGGGAGGTAAATTCCTACCAAAAACAGTTTCTAATGACATTATTACTGAACCAACTGTAAAGAATCAATTACGTGGTTTATCAACATTCACGCAAATTACTAATCTCGAAATTCCTAAAATTAGCTTTACGTTAGATGACGATGATTTCATTGCGGACAAAGAAACTGCAAAAGAATTAAAAGCGAAGGGTGATACGGTTTCATTCGGACGTAATAAGTTTAAAGTATTCTCAGGTATCTCTGAAACGGTGTTACTTGGAACAAATGCAAATATAGTTTCTACAGTTGATAGAGCTTTAGAGTCAGGTGTTGCCGCTAAAGAAAAGAAAGTAGCTTTCGCTACCTCTCCAAAGACTGGTGAAGGTCACATGTCGTTTTATTCTGAAGAAGTTGGAATTAAAGAGGTATCAGGTGCAGAGATGTTTGAAGCTATTACTAATGCTATAGATGATTTGCATGAAGACTATCGTGATAACGCAACGATCGTAATGAGAAAAACTGATTACACTAAAATCATTAAAACATTAGCTAACGGAAATGCAACGCTTTATGGCGCTCAACCAGAACAAGTACTTGGTAAGCCGGTTGTGTTTGTGGATGCTGCAGTTGATCCAATTGTAGGAGACTTCTCATATTCTCATTACAACTATGACATTGCGACTACACAGTACGAGCGTGATAAAGATGTTAAAACGGGGATTGAACAGTTTGTTGTAACAGCATGGTTTGATCATCAAATCAAGCTTGCCTCTGCATTCCGTATCGCGAAAGTGGCTACTCCCTAATGCGCCCTCCGGCTTAGCTGCATCGAATATAACGGGTACAGGGCTTACTTTATCTTGGGATGCAGTAAGTTACAGTGAGGGCATCAAAGAATATGAGATTTATAGAAATGGTAATTCTATTGGGGTTAGAAAAGGAACTTCATTAGCAGAAAGTGGACTAGATGCTGAAACCACTTATGATTATCAAGTTAAAGCTATCGGAGTAAATGGATTAGAATCTCCATTAAGTGAAGTATTATCTGTGACTACGGAAGCTACAGAAAATCCAGATCCTCCAGAAGAATAAGGAGGTTTTATTATGCCAGTACCAGATGTGCAAGAGGTAGCTAGGTATTTACGCATTGAGGATATTCTAGAGGAAGAACCCGAAGAGGAAACCTTCCTAAATGATTTAATTGACATTGCTGTAGAGGATTTAGAGGATTCCGGCATAAAAGATCAAACCACAAAAAGGTATGGAATGGCCATCAAATTAATGGTGGCCAATCTGTACGAAGAACGTAGACCACAAGTTGTTGGAACTATCACCTCTAATCTGAATTACAGTTTAGAACGAATGATTTTGCAACTAAAAGCAAGAGAATTACCAGAAAGGGAGGAATAATTTCATGAAAGCAAAAGTAATTAAAAAGTTTAAAGATAAAGAAACAAAAAAACTCTATAAACCAGGTGTGTATTATGAAGGTTCGAAACAAAGAATTAAAGAAATTGCAGATGCTGGTTATTTGGAAGTGAAAGACGAATCAAAAGGTAAGAAGTAAAATGAATGCTGGTTACCAAAAGCAAAGATTAACTTTCATAACTCCAAAACCTAAAGAGGGTGGATATCCTGTACCTGGTCATGACACTTACACCAAAGCATGGGCATCTTTAAAAACACTAAAAGGTTCTACTCGATATGCTGCTGCACAAGTGCAAATGGAACATAATAGAGAGTTTACTATTCGTTATCAATCTAAACTTACTGATGACGAAAGACCAGAAGAATTGTCTGCACTGTGGAGGGGAAAGGAACACTCCATTGAATCTATTGAAGATGTGGACGGATTGAAAAAGGAAATGCTTGTTGTATTAAAGGCGGTGTCTTAAATGGATATGCAATTTCAAGGATTAGACGAACTCATGCGTGAACTGGATGGTATGGAAAGAGACACCGAAAAATCTAAAAAAGATGCACTTGAAGCAGGCGGAAAGGTAATGCAAAAGTCTGCTAAAGATATCGTTCGTGTCCGTACTGGTAATTTGAAAGGGCATATTGAATTATCAGATGTGGAGAATGATCAGATAGAAGTTTATGTAGATAACCAAGGTAAGGCTTATTACGGTTACATGTTAGAAGTTGGTACTTCGAAAATGTCTGCACAACCTTTTATGGGGCCTGCATTTAACCAGAATCGAATTAGAATCGAACAAGCTATGGCAAATAGTATAAGAGATTCATTGAGGTCATTCCTATGAACCAATTAATAATGGACACATTAGGACCAATAGGAATACCAGTTGAATATCAGAATTACACAGGAAGCGAAAAAGAATATATTCGCTTTTTTTATTTGCCTCAAGTTGATTTTCAAAGCGACGATGAAGAAATTTACAGCACAGTTTATGTACAAGTTGATTTATTTACACCATGGGACCCTAACAGCAAAGCGAAACAAATAAAACAACGTATGAAACAAGCGGGTTTTAAAAAGAATTTCGAAAATGAATTATTTGAAGAGGATACAAATTTATTTCATTACGTATTACGGTTTTACATTATAAAGGAGGAAAAATAATGCCAACAGTTGGATTAAGAGATATTTATTACGCAAAAATTACAAGTGATGATGCAGACGGTACAGTATATGAAACTCCTAAACGTTTAGGAAGAGCAATTACAGCGAACGTACAGCCTGCCTATAATACTGCTGAATTACGAGCGGATGATGGTGTGGCTGAAACTGCTGAATCTAGAGGGGTAACTACAGTTGTAGTTAACACCGATGATTTACAACCATCTGTACAAGCTGATGTATTAGGTAAAACAGTTAATGATGATGGGGTTTTAATTGATAGTGAAAACGATCGTCCGCCATACCTTGCACTAATGTTCCGTGCTGAAAAAGCAAATGGTGCATATCGCTACACTGTTCTATACAAAGGTAAATTTACACCGCCAGAAAATAACTATGAAACAAAACAAGAAACACCAGCTTTCCAAACACCTACTATCAACGGTCGATTCTTACGTCGTACTTCAGATGATCAAATTGGAGCGCAAGTAGATGAAGATGGTGAAAGTGTGAGTGCTGATATTATCGACAACTGGTTTAAATCTGTGTATGAAGAAACAGTTCCAGAAGTGTAGGAGGTAGCTATGAAAATTACACTGTATAAACCACAAAAAGTGGATGGAGAAAATAAAAGAAAAGAATCAATTTATAAAATTCCTTTTGTTTCTGCTAGACATCATCGTAAGTTACTAGAATACGAACAAACCATAGACTATACCGAAATGACCTTAGAGAACACAGACGAACTAGTAGGGTTTGTTTGTGATGTATTTGGTAACCAATTTACGATAGATGAATTCTACGATGGTGTTCCTTCACATGAATTGGTAAGTGTTATCGGAGACGTATTCTTTTACGTTCGTACAGGTAAGGACCCGAAAGAAGTAAAAGAAGAGGGAAACGAGGAGGGGAAGTCTTAACTCCAGAACAAATAAAAGAGTTAAAGGCTTCCCGAAAGAAAAAGGCTAAAGAAGATTTAAAATCTATGAAACAACTATACAAAAAACTAATAAAAAATGGATGGACTCTCAATGGGATAGATGAGATGGACATCCATTTTTATTTTGATTTGCATAACGAAGATTCAGAACAACAGGTGTACATTGATGAACTTAATCTGGTCTAGGAGGAGGTAACGAATGGTAAATGTAGGATCATTACGTACAACGATTAGCTTAGACTCTGCACAGTTTCAGCAGGGTATGGCTGGAGTTAACCGTCAGTTAAAATCATTGAAACAAGAACAAAAAGCCGTTACCTCTTCCGGAACAGGATTTGCACGTGGATTAAATGAAATGCGAGATAAGTCTGACGTTTTGACTCGTACATTAGATTTACAAAGAGGCAAAGTCCAAGAATTGCAACGGAGATATGAGGAAAGCAAAAGAGCTACAGGCGAAAATTCAAAAGAAACTCAAAAAGCAACTGAAGCCTATAACAAGGCTGTAGCTGAAATGAATCGTACTGAAGAACAGTTAAAAAATCTTAATGCAGAAATTGAACGTCAAGAAAATCCTTGGAATCGTTTATCTGAACAAATGGATAACACTGGTCAAAAAATGCAAGATATCGGTCGAGGTATGAGTGACTTCGGGAAAAACTGGTCCATGAAAGTCACTGCCCCTATTGTGGGTGCTGGTGCTTTAATGCTTAAAACTGGTATGGACTTCGAACAATCTATGTCTAATGTACAAGCTGTTTCTGGTGCTACAGGAGATGATTTAGCAAAACTTGAAGGTGCAGCAAGAGAAATGGGTTCACAGACAAGTAAATCAGCTAGTGAAGCAGCGGACGGATTGTATTACATGGCATTAGCTGGTTGGGAAACTGAGGAAATGCTAGGCGGATTAGAACCTATTCTTCGTTTATCCGAAGCAGGGGCAATGGATTTAGGTCGTGCATCTGATTTAGTAACAGATTCCATGTCAGCGATGCAGATTGAAGTAAAGGACTTACCCGCATACCTTGATAATGTTGCAGAAGCATCTAGACGATCTAATACCAACATTGATGCTTTAATGGAAGCGTATGTGGTTGCAGGTGGTAACTTAGCAGCGTTTAATGTACCTCTTGAAGAATCTACAGCAATACTAGGGTTACTTGCCAATCGTGGTTTAAAAGGTAGTGAAGCAGGTCGTGCGCTTAACGCAGTAATGGTAAACCTTACATCCGGTGCAGGTCAAGCAGGCGTAGCTATGGAAGAACTAGGAATTAGCGCATTTGATTCCGATGGGAATTTCATTGGTTTAGAAGATACTCTAAGACTAGTAAAAGATAGTACAAAGGATATGACGGACGAACAAAAAGCACAGTATATTTCCATGTTAGCTGGTAAAGAGCATCTTAAATCATTTCAAGGAATGCTTGCTGGTTTGGATGAAGAATACGGGGAATTAAAAGGTAGTGTATCTGATGCAGATGGTGCATTAAACGATATGGCAACTACCATGCAGGATAACGCACAGGGTAATGTAACTCGTCTTAAATCAGCTTTCGAAGAATTGTCTATTCAATTTGCAGAACATTTACTTCCTATGTTTACTGCTGGTGTTGAAAAAGCACAAGATTTAGTTGAATGGTTCAGTGAATTAGAGGATGATACTAAAAAGAACATTGTAACCATGGCTGGTTTAGCAGCGGCTGTTGGTCCAGCTGCAATTGTCTTAGGTAACTTAACTACTGCTGTTGGAGGATTGTTGCGAGTTGGTGGAAGTTTATCCAAGATGATAGGGAAAGCTGGAGGAGTAGGTTTAGCAGGACGTATTGGATTGCTTGGCGTAAGTGGTCCTGTAGGATGGGCGATTGCTGGTGTAGGAGCACTAGGAGCAGTATTTCTAGCAACTAGGGATAGTGGACAAGAATTACATGATGTGAATTACGATCTAATAGAAAGCGTAGATGCTGAAATAGAAGCAATAAATGATTTGGAGTCTCAATTTAACAAATTACATGATAAAAACAAGTTAACAACAGATGAAATGCTACGTTATATGGACATCATGGATGAACTTGCTAATGCTAAAAGTGAAGAAGCTATTGCGAAATTAAAAGATGAGCAGGCTGACTTACTAGAAAAATCGGGTTTTACTAATGCTGAGATGGAGACTTTTTTAGATTTAAATGACGATATTGTTAAGAAAACTCCAGAAGTTACTGGAGCGATATCAGATCAAGGGAATGCGTACATTGATAATTTGGAAACGCTAAAAGAGTTAAATGCTGAAAAACGCGAAGAGCTTATAATGAATGCTAACAGGGAACTTGAAAAAGCTTTAGAAAACGAAACGCAATTGATTAAAGATCAAAAAGATTTACAAACTGAAATAAACGATATGGAAAAAGAGAGAAACGATGCATATCAAGCTAGAATCGACTTATCAAGTGAAATGGCCGAAGAAGAAAAAAAACAAGTGGATATTAATCAAAGTATAGCGGATTTAAAGAATGAAATGGAAGGGCTAGAAGGAGAGGAGCTTCTGAGAGCTCGATCCAAATTAGATATATTAGAAAGAGAAAAAATAGAACAAGACGGAATAATTGAGTCGCTTGACCACGAAATAGAAAGACAAGGTAAAATTTACGACAAGTTAACTGATAAATTAACCAATAAAAAAGAAGATTTAGCTGTTACAGAAGAAGAACTTGCAGAAATAGAAAAGCTTCAGGGTGATTATGAACAATTGATTATTGCCCAAGCTGGTATTACAGCAGAAAAAGGAAAAGGTCTTGAAAAAGTTTATGAAGAAATAGAAAAAATCAAAGATGCTAAAAAGGAATTAGATAAAAAACACAAATCTGGTGAAATCACCACAGAAGAATATGAAAAACAAAACAGAAAGCTATCAGATCAAAAAGAACGATTGTTGGATGCCAAAGGGCAACTGGAAGATATAAACACTCTTGCCGGAGAAACAATTTATGACAAAAAAGTAAACGTTAATGCTAATCCTAGCTTATCGTCCTTCAACAGTAAATGGTCACAACCAATAAGCAAAAGAATTAATTTAAACGCTCAAGTTGCAACTACAGGTGGATTAACAGGTGCTGCACTAAGAGGTATGAGAGGTTATGCAAAAGGAACAAATAACCACCCCGGTGGTGCATTTATTGCTGGTGAAGAAGGTTGGGAACTAGGACGCAAAGGTAATCAATGGGAAATGTTAAACTTTGGACTCTATGATCGTCCGCAAGGGTATCAGGTATTTCCACATGATGAATCTAAGAAAATATTAAATGCTTTAAATAACACTCAAATACCTGGTTATGCTACTGGCGCAAGACCACCAGGAGAAGCAAATCGAGTATTAAAAGAAGCCAATAGCGGAATAGCAAGCAGTGGTGTTGTTATTTCACTGCTTAAAGAAATTGCGAATGGAATCAGAAACGGGCAAGTTGTAACTATGGATGGACAAGTAGTAGGTAAAATAGTTGAACCTTATGTCACTGGGAATCAAAATCGTAGTAATAACAGAGCAAGGAGGCGACCTTCATAATGAAAGCTATGACATTTAACAATAAACGGGATCCTAATATTATATTATTAGAAGGTCGTACAAAAGCTCCATTCCATCCAATATCTCGAAATATAGTATCTACTCCAAAAGGGCATAGATTAAAAGATTCTAAAAAAGAATTACTTTATATAAGTCAGCCTATAGGATACCTTGTTAAAGATGATGTCGATGCTCTACAAATAAAAGATGAACTAGCTGAATGGTTAGTAACAAAAGAAATTGCACCATTACAACTTGATGATGAACCAGGACGCACCTATTGGTGTGTGGTACAAAATAGCATTGATGATTTGAGTCGCTTTGTTTACACCAGACAGGGAACTATTCAGTTTCTTTGCTTTTATACAACAGGTGAACAAAAAACAATCCCAGTAACCGCCACACCAACAAGTCACACAATTACTGGACAAGACGAAACACCTTGGACTGTAGAAGTAGTGTTTAGTGAAGCTACGGATACATTTGAACTACAGACAAATAAAGGATTGTATCTCTTACTAGGATATAACTTTATTGAAGGTGACAGGCTGACGATTATGTACGAAGGTCGTAAAGTATGGCTTAATGGTGAGGATTTACGACATGCGGTTAGGTTGAAAACTAATTATGAAATGTTGGAACCAGGAATAATGGAGGTTAGTGCAAGTCACGATTGTAAATTTTTTTATGATGAGCGATACTATTAATATCTTATCAATGTATTTCTATTTAAAATAAAGTAAAGTATTCTTCTTTTTCTGTTAATATTAATGTAGAAGAAAGGAGAACTTATATGAAAATGACCACTTTTTGTAATGTTTGTATGAGAGAAGCAAGATTTAAAAACTTTGAATTTATTAGTACTGATTTTAATGACGAGGGTGTGTATAAGTTAATATGTAGCAGGAATCATCAATCGACAATCATAATTCAAGATGAGAAGTTTGAAGTCTTGTTTGATATTGGTAGCCTTGCTCTATTAAATGGTTACACTATTCAAGCAGTTGCCAGTATTGCTGCTAGTGTTGAACGTTTTCATGAGTTTTGCATTAAAGTATTTTTAGAACATAATGGTACTGAATCTTCGGAAGTAGAAACAGCGTGGAAACAATTAAAGAATTCATCTGAACGACAGTTGGGAGCATTTCATGTGATGTATTTAAATGAATTCAAAAAGGCTCCCACTATAATGAAACAAAACTGTGTTGCATTTAGGAATAAAGTAATACACAAAGGATATATCCCAACATATTCAGAAACAAAAGAGTATATTAAAGAAATGTTTTATTATATACAAAGTATATTACAGGAAGTAAACCCCCGGTATCAAACAAGCTACGTTAAATTAGCTCTTGAAAGACAACAAGATTTGGCGGAGAAGTTTAATATTAGATACGACAGTACAATTTCAATGAATTCACAGATGATTTGTCTAGCACGGGAACCCATTGATTTAAAGAAAGATACATTTGAAAATAGATTCGAACTGTTAAATACGGTCAATACAATCCAATTTAGGCACCAACTGTAAAGTGATACTTAACAGTAAGGAGGAGATCAATGTCAGAGTTATATATTTTTAGTCAATACGAACAACCATTAACCATATTGTCCGAAGATACAGGGCTTGTTAGTACACATTTTCGAGAGGAGAAAAATAGTGTACCGACAACGCCTTTTTCTTTTACCATTGAAGCTGATCATGCATTAGCGAAGCATGTTAAAGATGAAAACAAAGTTGTTGTTAAAGACCGCGAAGGTGACTGGCGCATGATGGTTATTCGTGAGTTGGATGATTCAGACACAATTGATGGTCCAATAACTACTGCAACATGTGAGCCTGCTTTTCTAGCTGAGTTAAATGATCATATCGTAGTTGATAGACGTTTTGTTGAACGTACCGCAGATATAGCTTTAGATGCTGCGCTAGATGGTACACGTTGGCAAGGGAGTGTAGAAGTTGAACTTGGTAATGCTACCACTAACTTTTACTATATAACCAGTGTGGACGCTATATGGGATATTTTATCCATTTGGGGTGGTGAGTTTAAAGACGTTATCGAATTTAATGAGGAAACGAATGAAATCACTGCTTTTAAGATTAAGATAATCCAACGACTAGGGAAAGAACATGGTCAACGATTTGAGATTGACCATAATATTAATGAAATAGGTCGTACTGTATTATCCTATCCAAAGACAGCTTTATATGGTCGAGGTGCATCATTGCCATATGAAGATGACGAGGGAGAGCATACAGGCGGGTATACACGCTATATCGGTTTTGAAGATGTGGAATGGAAAGTGTCAAACGGCGATCCAGTAGATAAACCAAAAGGGCAACGATGGGTAGGTAGTCCAGATGCACTTGCTAAGTATGGTTTAGAAGATGGAACAAAACATCGTTTTGGTATTTATAGTAATCAAGACCACGAAGACCCGGAAGAACTATTAAAAGCAACGTGGCATCATTTACAAGAAATAGCCAGCCAAGTAGAGGTTAATTATCGTTTATCTGTAGAATTGTTTGAAGATGAGGTAAGTCTTGGTGATACTGCCACAGCAATTGACCGCAAGTTTTCTAGACCGATAGAAATACAGACTCGTATCATTGCTTTGGAATATAACCTACTGGACCCGGATAGCACAATGGTTGTTGAGATGGGGCAGTTCTTGGATTTTAACGATAACCGTCTAGATGACCTTGAAAAAGAAGTGGAAGGGATTAAGCGGAATCCTCCTAAGCAACAAATTGATGAAAACAGTTATCCTAATCGAAAACCAAGTACACCTATTAATCTTGAAACCCATGCCGGCATGGAAGTCATTCAACTGTACTGGACATATGCGGATGAATTATTTATCAAGCATTATGAGGTATATGGAAGTCGTATTGATGGATTTATACCGGATACCCAACATTTGTTATGGAGGGGGCAAGTAAGTGCTTTTTCTCATACAGTAGGTACGAATGAGGTGTGGTATTACCGAGTACGTGCAGTAAATTATCACGGAACTCCGAGTGATTGGTCTGTTCAAGTTTCTGCTGGTACTCATAGGGTAGTCAGCGAAGATATATTATGGGGTCCAGACTTAGCAGAACGAATGAGGGAATTGCACCACGTTAGCGATATTATCGGTGCAGGTGGAGTAAACTTTGATCAGATTTCACAGGAGGCAAAGAACTTACTAGACCAACAAGCACGACAGTATACGGATGGGGAAATAGGTGCTGTAAAAGAACAACTAGATATTAAATTTAATGAGTACGGGGATAGATTTGCTAGGATAACACAAGACATTGATGAAATAAACGGATCGCTAAGCTCAAAAGTGGAAAAGGGTACATTTGAAGAATTTACTAATAGTTACGAATATGACATGTCGGAAATAAGCCAACGGTATGATGAGATTAGTAGTACGGTTCGTAATATTCAAATCGGTGGGCGAAATATTGCAGCAGTTAATAGAGTGGGTACTAATCAAGGCAGTCTTAGTGATTATGTTTATAGGCTGACAAAAAGTAGTGGTTCTAGTAATCCGTATCTAAGAATATCAAGAGAGTATTTTGAACTTGATTCAGATTATGTTGCGACTTTTAAAGTTAGAAAAATAAGCGGAACAGTATTTTCTATGGCTGGACACTCATCAAGTTTTAATGGAGGCACGACTTATCGTGATGGCACAAGGGTTTCTTCTAGGCCTTGGAATGTAGGTGACCAAAATTATCCGAATGATACAGAAATACACCAATATGAAGTCCATTTTAGAACGCCTGAAAGCTTTCCAACTGATAGTGCACCGTATTGGTACATCCAACCTAATAGAAGTGATTACGGTGAAGATTATGTTCTCGAAATATGGGACTTTCAAATAGAAAAAGGAAATAAAGCTACCGACTGGCAACCAGCCTATGAAGACACCGACCAACGCATGACATATGCAGAGTCTCGTATCACTCAACTTGCAGAGGAAATAGACTTAAAAGTTGATGTTGATGGAATTGTATCTCAAATCAATCTTAATCGTGAAGGGGTACGTATTAAAGGTAACTTAATACACCTTGATGGAACCACATTAATTAATAATGGGGTTATTCAGAATGCTCATATTGCCAACGGAACAATTGAAAGAGCCAAGTTAGTACGTGCAATCATCGGTGAAGCGCAGATAGAGGACCTAGCTGTTACGGATGCAAAGATTGCTAGTTTAAATGCTGACAAAATAAATGCTTCTAGTCTGTCTGCTATATCGGCTAACCTGGGAACAGTTCGAGCAGGAAGGCTTTTAAGTAGTAATAACAACTTAGATGCAAACCTAAACACAGGTAATATCACATTAAGAAATGCAAATTTAACCATTGCTAATGGCGCACAAATTAACTTTGAAGATGCAGGAAATACACTCACATATCGTAAATACGATAGTAACGATGGTTTTAGTCGTTCTGCTGGTGTAGGGGTTGGTGATCGTATTGGTGGACGTTATCCATTTGCTTATCTAGGTACTACAGGGGCTTCTAATCTAGACAGTTTATCACCTTACTTTAGTGGTTTTATTGCTAACTCTACCGCAGCAACGGGAGCAGACAATGCGACGAACAGTGTAAATGGTTTTATATTTCAAATGCGTAATCGTGCGGTGGGTTGGGATAAAGGTATAACATTTGATTTTAATGGTAATCCAAACATAACAATGATTGGTGGCCAGTCAAACGATTATTCTATTGGTGCTCTTTATCAAATTAGAGGCAAACAAGCATTTAACGTTATTAATGATTATAACAGCCGTAGTGGATGGTATTTAGAAACGACTTATGCTGGTAATGGTACTGACATTACTTTCCGTGGAATGTATGGTGCTGATTATAACTACCAAATTGGCGGTAACTCAAATACTCATGCCATTAGAAATATCTATTTACGTAACACACCACAATATCCATCGGATAGACGTTTGAAAGAAGATATAAGGAGTAATGAGTTAGGGTTGGATTTCATCAATGATGTTGAAACTAATACGTATAGGCTTATACAAAAACGTTCTGAGAAAAAACGTAATGAAATTCAATTTGGAATTATAGCACAACAATTAAAATCAACATTTGAAAAGCATGGCGTGGAAACAGAAGATTATAGCATTATAGGTATTGATGATGATGGTATGTACGGTGTGCAAGAATCTCAATTACTTTTTCCGACTATTAAATCAGTTCAAGAACTATCTGCGAAATTAGATGATGAAATTAATTGGCAACGGGTTGAGTATACCGATCTAAAAAATAAAGTAGTTAAACTAGAAAAACGTATTGAAGAATTGGAGGCTAAAATAGCATGATTAAAATACAACATAAACATTTAAAGGATGCTGCAGACTTTTTACAAAACACTGTATCAGCAAAGGGTAAGAAAAATATCCACCGCATGAGGGTAGTTAAAGCACTTAACGAAAAATATGAGGGGGTGGCCGAGGAAGAAATCACTCTATTAAAAGAATATGCTAAGACAGATGATCAAGGCGAATTTGTTAAGAATGAAGCTGGTGGATTCGATATGGATGATTACAAAGGCTTCAACGAACAGCATAAAGAACTGTTTGACGAGTATTACACTCTTGATGATAAGAACTTAGAGCCTGCTTTAAAAACAGTGGAGAAGTTAGTTAATGACTTTGATAAAGAATTATCTGGAAAACAAGCAGAAATGCACTATATCCTAGCAGAAGCATTTGAAACTAACGAAGGAGAGGGTACAGATGATGAATGAATATACGTTTGAGGAAACAAGCTCACGAACGGTTGAGGTAAACGGTGAACGATTAAGACGGATTGATTATAACGGAATTGATCCTAACAGAATGGAGCCAGAAGTTGATTACTGCAATATAAGCGGACGCGTATTTGTGGATGAAATGGCATTTTTCCAAGCAGCAATTGACGGGAATATATCGGATTTAATCAAAGATAAAGTAATTGAAAGACTATCTGAAAGAGATGAGGAACAACCACAAGCCGAGTAAGGCTTATTTTTATGCAGGAAAACAGGGAGTAGTTATAGGCTACTCCCCACCCAACAATAGGGATAGTTGGGTTACTAACATTATACGATATTTTACACATACGTTAGGGGGTCGAGCATGTCAAATCAAGAGGAGTTGACAGATGTGGATAGAACGCAACAGGACATCATGGAGATTAGACATGACATTAAAAATATAAAAAATGATGTCTATAAATTACAGATGAATGATGCAAAACAGGATGAAAAAATAGTCAATTTGCAATCTACACTATCATCAATACAAGATGATACAAAGTGGATAAGGCGAATGATTACAAAAGCAATTGTTACCGCAGTGATAACGGGGCTTATCGGCGGAGCTATTGCTTTATTTTTTGCTAAATTTTAAGACTTGAAGGAGGTGAGAAACATGGATAAAGCGACACTAACACGCACAATCGTATTGTTTTTGGCATTGATTAACCAGTTTTTAGTAACATTTGGACTTAACCCAATACCAGGAACTGAAACATTATGGGGTGAGGTAATCACAGTCATCATTACAGGTGTTACTGCTACTATAGCATGGTTCAAAAATAACTATGTAACTGCTAGAGGTAAGAGTCAAAAAGAAGTATTACAACGAAATAGCCTTATTAAATAGGTGGCTAGTCCAAACGGGCAAGCCATTTTTTTAATACAAAAATATTAAGGAGGAATTTATAATGAGTAAAATTTATTTAGATCCAGGACATGGTGGAACAGATCCGGGTGCAGTAGGAAATGGTCTGCAGGAGAAGAATGTCACATTATCTATTGCACTAAAAACCAGGGACATTCTAAATCGTGATTATGAAGGGCATAGCATTCGGATGAGTAGGACAAGCGACACGACTCGGAGTCTAGCACAACGTACAAATGATGCGAATAGCTGGGGTGCTGACTACTTTGTGAGTATTCATATTAATGCCGGTGGTGGAACTGGTTACGAGGATTATATTTACAATGGCAGTGTCTCCAACAACACGATAACTTACCGTGATAGAGTTCATACAGAAATTATGAGACAAGTGGATTTTAGAAATCGGGGTAAAAAACGTGCTAACTTCCATGTATTACGTGAAACTAGTATGCCAGCAGTATTAACGGAGAATGGATTCATTGACACTGTAGCTGATGCGAATAAATTGAAATCAGATGCTTACCTTAATCGTATTGCTCTAGGTCATGCCAATGGTATTGCACAAGCGTTAGGGTTAAGAAGAAAATCTGGTGGGGGTAGCACCTATACAGTACAATCAGGAGATACCCTTTGGAGCATTGCCCAAGCCCACAATATGACTGTGCAACAATTAAGAGACCTAAACGGATTAACTGACGATACTATTTATCCAGGGCAAGTTTTAAGTGTTAGCAGTGTCGGGGCTGTTTATCATACAGTTCAATCCGGTGAAACGCTTTGGGGAATTGCACAACAGTATAATACAACGGTTAGCGCAATCAGAACTCTTAACGGATTGACTGGTGATGTTATTCAGCCTGGTCAGAGGTTACGGGTAAGATAAATAAATAAAAAAGCCCTCCTAGTGGGGGCTTTTTTTAGTCAAATAGCTTAGGTTTTTCATTATTATTCGGTGTTCCATGAATATATCCTGGTGCAGGTTTCAAAATAGGTTTTTGACCAAAAGCTTTTGGATCTCTAATGTATTCAAATTCCCCATCTCCATCCATACTTTTGCCTTTTGCCCATCTTCCTTCACTACTTTCATCACCGAAGGAATAGTTCATAAAAGAATGAGAAACTTCTTGTTTTTCATATTGTTGGTTAAATGTTGATGGTACGATTGGTTTTTCGTTTTGTTCTAATTCTTCAATTGCCGCCATCCATTGATTTTGATGCATGGTATCGCGTGCTATTAGCCATGAAAGCATATCTCGAACACCCTTATCGTCAGTCATTTCATATAATCTTACGACTTGAAGGCGACCTTGTGACTCAGCATTTAAATTTGCACGAAAGTCAGCGAGTAAATTTCCGCTTGCGATAGTATAACGAGAATTAAAAGGGTAACCAGCACTATCAGTAGGTGTTGCACCTAATCCAGATACTATGGCATGTTGGGGGTTCATTCCTCCCATCACAGCACCTACTACAGGATTTTTTGCAGCTTCCTCTTGATCCTCGACAGGTGCATGGTCAAGTAACTGCGCAATCATAGTAGCTAACATTTCTACATGTGCTATTTCTTCTGTTCCAATATCTAAAAGCATATCTCTATACTTTTGATTACCACGACAATTCCATCCCTGAAATAGGTACTGCATCATAACAGTTATTTCTCCGAATTGGCCACCTAAAACTTCTTGTAACTTTTTTGCGTATACTGGATCTGGACGGTCTGGTTTTGCATTATATTGCAATTCTTTTACGTGAAAAAACATAAATATGTCACACTCCTTTTATATTTAGGGTAACCACTAAATTATTATTTATAACGGTCACAAAATGAAGACACCTTGCATGACTCTATTCTTTGTCCTTTTTGTTGTGAAATTCTTTACTTACTTCGGTTTGGAAGCTTGTAGATGTACGGTAATTATTGCTTTTATCCACATTATCAAAAACAAAATTACGTAAGTATCTATGATATAAAAGTTCAGTAATTGAAATAAAAAATGCAGATATGAAAGCTGCAGTCATAATTGGAGCAGTGCCTTCAAATAAAAAAGTGCCTATAATCCAGATTCCAATGTAAGCAAGCGCAAAATCACTTACTGCTGCGGCTACATTTCCAATTTTAGGTAATATGAACATATCGCCCGCAAAAGCAATTACAGCTAAGATAATACTTGTCGTAATAATGTCAGATAAAGAAACATTAAAGAACAAGCCTAGTATTATCCATAATGTGACAAATAATAATATAAACTTTAACAAGAAAGCTGATACATATTTCAATTAACATCATCCTTTTTTAATTATTGAAGGTTAGTTTTGTCTATAATTAGTATTTTTATGTATATTTAAAGCTTCCCTTTAACAAGAGGTTTTGTAGTAGTTATTATTAAATATTGAACTTGTAATAAATTTATATATAAGTGGAATCAGGCCGAAAAGCTGCAGAAATAGTTAAGAAGATGAAATAGACAGAGATATGCAGAAGACATGATAATTAAAAGCCACTCGAAGATTAAGAGTGGCTTTTTTCATCATCCTCATAAATATATAGGTCATCTACTTTACAACTTAACACTTTAGCTAATTTGAATGTTCTTTCAAGTGGTGTATCTACCCAAATGGAATCCATTTTTTTCATGTTTACACCTTATTATTTTTTGGTATAATAAGAACAAACGTTCGTGATTTGGAGGGTGAAACATGAAAGGATTACTTGAAAATTCGAAGGAACTAAAGAGTAAGATAATGATTTATTATATAGACACTAATAATGAAGTAACTCAACGGATAATAAGCGTTGTTGAAATAAAAAGGGAACACGTTATTGCTTATTGTCACTATAGAAAACAAGTTCGTTCATTTAAGTTCGAGAACATCCTTTCATGTGGACCAGTCAAAAGGAGAGTAGGGGCATGAGTGTTAATGATAGAGGTACAATAAAATGGACATCTATGATGTTGCCAGAGCATGTAGAGTTGTTGAACCAATTAAAGGAAAAGCAAAACAGGAAGCAAAAACCTATACTTGATGAACAACAACTTGAGGAAAACGGTTTTCAGTTAATGATGGCACATAAGGATAACCTTCTCATCAATATTAAGTATTATGCTAATTATGATTACCATAATATCAAAGGATATATTGATAAGATCAATTATCAAGACAAGTATATTACTATGGTTGAAAAAGTAAGTTCAGGCAATTATACACGAATAAATTTCGATGTAATTTTAGAAGTTACTATACTATAGAAGGGAATTCTCTGTTTTTATAGAATTTAGGTATATATATATCTATAATAAGGGGGATTTTATGGCGACTTTATTGGGTTCATACTGGTGTGGATACTGTAAAGAAGAATTGAAATCAAAAGATGGTGTAATTGTTGGTAATATAAGGACAATGGTACATATTAAATGTCGTTTACCCAACTCTGAAGATGAAATAGATAGAGGATATGCAGAAGACATGATACTTAAATATAATTTTGGTGAGCCACTCAAATAAGAGTGGCTCTTTTAATTTAAAAGTTTATAAATAGTTCTGGATCGATTCCATTACGTGACTGCCAAGAGCCTTCATGTATTTCAAAATGTAAGTGTTGTCCGGTAGAATTCCCTGTATTGCCCATGTAACCTAATAATTGCCCTTGTTGAACAGTTTGTCCAACGCGTACTTGTAAATTACTTCTCATATGTGCATAAACAGTAGTGTATTTTTTATTATTAATATTATGTTCTACATAAACCACGTATCCATAACTGGAGCTATAATCAGCTCTTGTGACTTTTCCGGAAGCTGATGAAACTATTTGGACACCATTTCCTCTGGTTGCAAGGTCAATTCCATAATGAAAACCACTTCCCCTAGGTCCATAAGTACTGGTTACGGTATATCCACCGTTTACCGGTACTATAAATTTTGTCTGATTGTCTTTTAGACTAATCCATTTTTTACCAAGCCATGTTTCTATTTGATACCATCCATCAGACGTTGCATTAAAAACCTTTACAGTTTGAGCTCCAATAGATGCTGGTGATTTAGAATTGAAAGAGGGCTCATCATATAATTTATATTGTTTATCTAAAGTTAAATTTTGTCCATTAGGTGCTATCCACTTATTACCTAACCAAGTTTTTACTAACCACCAACCACTCTCTCTTTTTGCAATTACAGTGATTTCTTGCGGATTAATAGAGGCTCCGGTTGATTTTGTGAAATTAGGTTCATTATAAATTTTTGCAGTCTTACTTAAATTTTCTTTGATACCATTAGGTGCAATCCACCTTTCTCCTAACCATGTGTTGACTCTCCACCAACCATTGTTTTTTTGTTCATAAACTGTTATAGTCTGTGGTTCTATAAAAGCAGAAGTACTTTTTAAAAGATCAGCTTCATTGTATATTCTAGTTGCAAAGCTAAGTTCAACTTCAACGCCATTAGGTGCAATCCATTTTTCTCCCAACCAGGTATCTACTTTTATCCAACCATTGGATCTTTCATCTAGTACTTCTAGAGTTTGAGGTGCTTTAATTATAGCACTGGTTTTTGATTTGAAATTTGGTTCATTATAAATGGTAGTGTCTTTCGTGATGTTGATGGATTCAGCTGCGGATACACTAACTGAATAAAATGTAGTAATTGCAAACAATAGTGCAAATGAAACTAACAACTTTTTTAATAAGCGCAAAACTTATCCCTCCTCATATAGTATGAGGAAATGTTACCATTAAAAGTAGTTTAAAAACTTAAATTTACAGAAAATATATAATAAATTAACGTATACTGAAATTTGTGTATATAAGTTTAATATATATGTGTTAGGTTTAACTTTACTTTAAAGTAGTGTAAAAAGTAGGTTAAGAGTGATTAATACATATTGTGAAATCAATGACCTTCAGTTATTATTGCAGTATAAAGGAGTGATTAAATGGAGTTAATTACTTTATCTATGCTGCTTTTGACAATTATAATTATTGCTATTTTATCAAAGAAGAAAAAGTTTCGATTTTATTACGTAGTAAGCTATCTTTTATTGGGTATTTTTGCACTATATATTGGTATTAAATTTAATAACGTATATTCGGTTATCTTATATGGTACAGCATTTATTTCTAACCTATCAGGATTTGTCCTTTCACTTACTATTAAGGAAGATTATGCAACCCAAAATTAAAACCCCTAAGGGGTTATTTTTATATATTATCTTCACTATCTACATCCGGGGGAATATAATTTGTATCTAAAGGTATATCCTTATGTTCAATCTCAATCATATTTTCGCCATACATATAAGACTGAATGACCTTCTTTGTTCCTTCTCTTAATTCTTCAGAAGTAAACTCCATGTTTTTTCCATTAACCAAATACTTGCCTGCAGATTGTTTTCTAATATTTAAATGATGATCTTGAACAACCTCACGTTTTAACTCATAAAAATCTTTTTCAATGGCATTAATTAATGACTCATGCAAATCTAAATAAGGAGGTACGATTTTAAATTTATCGTGATTGTATAATTTTTCGTTGTGTTTCAGTGTGTTAATCGCTAATGGCATACATATGTATTTTAGTACAAGATCATTCATTTAATCACCATCATCTTTTTTCTTTTTCTTTGAATCAAATAAACCCAGTGCTACTGCAACCGCAATTGCAATAACAATCCATGAACCTTCCATAACTATATACCTCCATTAATTATCTTCATAAGTTTAAAAATCTAATAGGATATCTATGTGATAACTTCATAATTAAACATAACATAATATTAGAACAAATGTTTGCTTTTTGTCGAGATATATTGTAGTATAAATATTATACAAGCTAACTACTACCCCTTTTGTAGATTAGATGTGAATACGCCCCGTTACTGCAACGGGGTCTTTTTTTATTCTTCTTCGTATAAATCTTCTAATTTGCAATTTAAAATTTTAGATAATTTAACTGCTTGATCTAATCGTATCATGCTTTTGTTTTTAGACCAATTAGTAATAGTATCTTTATTGACTCCCATTTTCGCAGCAACATACTGCTTTTTATATCCCGATTTTTTTATTAAATCATCTACTCTTAATTTCATTATCATCACCAATTAATTAGTTCGATACAAGTATAGTAAATCCCTTTATTTGATAGCTTACATAAAAAAATCGGAAACTTTTCGGATTTCACAACATAGACTTTACTATGCACAGTAAATAAATGTTTACTTACGTTGCCTTAATTACTGTTGCATCAACAAACGAATATACGCACGAATAGGTAACACTACGAACACCAAAGCGTATATACGTACGAATAGGGGTGCGAATATGGAATTACTTATAGGTGGGTGCTTGTCTGCTTTTACTCTTTATGCAGCTACAAAATGGAATAAATCAGACAAAGATAAAATTAAGCATACATTCCGAAATTTAAACTATAAAACAAAAGATTATGAACCAAAGCATTTTAAAACACATCGTACTGACGACTACACTTTATATAGCTACCATGTACCGTATGGACTTGTGGACGATGATAAATTACAGGTACTTGAAAAGGTATTAAATAAGCCAGTTAAAATAACATTTGCTAAGACTAAGCTGCACATTAAAGTATATAAGAATCGAATACCCACTAATATTGCTTACAATTGGATCCAATCGGATGGATGGACTTTACCTATTGGTCAATCATTAGATGGTCCAGTAATGCATGATTTTGATAAAATACCTCACATGACTATAGCAGGGATGACCAGACATGGTAAAACTGTACTGTTAAAATTGATTTTATCTCATTTGATTTATTCTAATCCTGATGATGTGGAGTTTTACATTATTGATCTTAAAGGAGGACTGGAATTTAGTCAGCATAATTACAAGCAAGTCAAAAAGGTGGCGAGTAGTCCATTACAAGCCTATGACTTATTAAGGGACTTAGCTGTAGATATTGAATTAGATATGGCTCATTTCAAGCAAAAGGGATATAACAATGTATTAAATACCAATATCAAGCGCAGAAAATTTATTATTGTGGATGAAGGAGCTGAACTTGTGCCGCATAAATATATGGATAAAGAAGAAAGAAAAAAACTAGATTATTGTCAGTACGCTTTATCCAATATAGCAAGGGTGTCCGGTGCGTTAGGTTATCGTTTAGTGTTTGCTACTCAATATCCAACTGCAGACACATTACCAAGACAGATTAAACAAAATGCAGACTGTAAAATAAGTTTTCGTGTACCTACAGAGTTGGCTTCTAGAATATCCATTGATGAACAAGGCGCACAGGATATAAATATTAAAGGTAGAGCAATTTATCGAACATCTGATAAACAATTAATACAAGTGCCATATGTAAGTGATGATGAAATAAAAGGGAGGTTTAAGCAATATGTTAGCTCAACTACAAAGACAACAGAGAGACGAACAGATACTGTTGAGTTTGGATAAATTGACGTATGCCACAAGGGAACAATTACAGATAATTAATAACCTTGGCGGTGATCGTAATGCACAGCGTATATTAGCAAGAATGGAAAATGATAAACTAATACTTGCTGCTCGAATGGAAAAAAAAATATATTACTTATCCAATAGAGGTAAGCAATTAATCGGTTCGAATCAAGGGATATTAAATAGGAAGGAAGTCGTTCACACATTAATGAGAAATGCTCTTTATATTAAATTAGGAATGCCTAAAGATTGGAAGAAAGAACGTCCCGTTACCTGGGGAGATAATAAACTAATACCAGATGCAACATTTAAACGTAATGGGGAATTTTATTTTATTGAAATAGACAATCAACAGACCATGGCCACTAATAAAGATAAGATACTAAAGTACAAAGACCTCTCTTATATAATCCACCAACAATATAACCACAGACCAACATTGATATGGTATACGTTATCCTCGAATCGAAAGAAAAAGTTAAAAGAACTTTGTGAAAAGTCGTCCATTAAATATGAAATATATGGTAACATGTAGGTACAAAGAAACAGGGGGTTAAAGAATTGAAAAGAAGTTTGATTTTGCTATTAATAGCTACAGCATTAGTCGGATGTAGCGACAAAGACACAGAAGCCGCTCAAGAAACCGAGTCCAATAAAGAAGAAGTTCAAAAATCGGAACAACCTGAAGAAAACAAAGTGGAAAGAAGTAATGAAGAGATACAAAGGGAGGGGGAACTTATAGAGATAGGTCAAACTGTAAACGGAGATACTGGAAAAGTTGAATTAATTAATATAAAAGAATTTAATGAAACGATTGAACAAGGTCCTTTAAAAATAGAAATGATAAACGCGAAATTAATTGAAAATACTAATAGCACTCAAGCGTTTAAGCAGCACCTTAGTCAATTTGTAAGTCATGAAGTTGGAGATGAAGTAACATATATTCAAATAAGGTATAATGTAGAAAATACTTCGGATGATGAATTATACTGGTCTAATTTAAAAAATATTGTTACCGATCAAAAAGAGCAAATAAATGCAGATATGGAAGAATTTTTATTGCAAAGTTACGAAACGGAATTTTTAGGAAACGTTCAACATGATTATGTACAGTCATTCGTCATTAAGAATTCAGACATAAATGAAGTGAAGTTTGTTTTTAACGCAATTGAAGATTTAAATTCTTATGAAAAAATAACTGATGAAATTGAATATAACTTTACATTTGATTGATTTAAAAAAGAGAGGGTAATCCCTCTCTTTTAAATGGAATACAAAACGGTATACATTTAATAAAAATATATGTTTATTCCTCATTTTTCCTTTATGGTGTAAATGTTTATATATCAGCATTTTTGAGCATTTTTAGACATATTGAAAACTCGTCCAATCGACTCCCTCCGTCTCCACCAATACATAACTAATATTGGTGTGATATTATTTATAAAGTCGTGGTAACACTTTTGTTATTTTGATTTAAATTCTAATAACTATGCTTGTTTAAAGTCATCTTCCATTTGGTTGATGGCTTTTTTATGTTGCAGCTTCTTTCCAAAATTAGTCGATGAGTATGATTAATTAAAAAATCTAATTTACCAACTAAACGATATTCTTGAACTTTAATAAGAAAAAATTAATGAGTGCCCAAAAATCCTGAGGAATAGAAAAAATGGTCACTCATAGAGTGGATGAGTGCCCAAAAATCTTGAGGAATAGAAAAAATGGTCACTCATAGAGTGGGTGAGTGCCCAAAAATCTTGAGGAGCAGAAAAAATGGTCACTCATAGAGTGGATGAGTGCCCAAAAATCCTGAGGAACAGAAAAATGGTCACTCATCATGCCACCTATTTTCATCATTATATTTGAATTCTTGATCAACCAGCGGGATTGATCCACAAAAAAAGCTAAAACTCTACTTTATATAAATATTGACTTATATAAGCAAGTGGTTATATAATCACTCGAGGAGGAGATAACCATGGTTCATACCGAAACTACATTCGAAGTTCAAGAATTAACAGAGTTACTAAAGGTAATGAGTGATCCTACTCGAATTTTAATAGCATATTTCTTACAAAGTAAAACATACTGCGTATGTGAATTTGTTGAGATGTTTGAAATAAGTCAGCCGGCAATTAGTCAGCACATACGTAAATTAAAACAGATAGAATTAATTACGGAAACAAGAAAAGGCCAATGGAGGTATTTTACAATGAACAAACAATCTCCTTATTATTCAATGGTTCAGCAGATTCTTAAAACAATTAATCCAGAAAATACAAAAGTAAAAAATGTAATCACAAAAGAAAAGCCACTGGAATGTTAGGGAGGAATTTAGATTGTCATCAGTGATTATTGCATCAGTTATATTTTTACTCACGCTCATATTAGTGATATGGCAACCAAAGAATTTAAATATTGGGTGGTCAGCTTGTGGGGGAGCAATTGTAGCATTACTTTTTGGTGTTGTTAGCTTTAGTGATGTATGGGATGTAACAGGGATTGTTTGGAATGCAACTCTTACTTTTATTGCTATTATTTTAATCTCATTAATATTAGATGATATTGGATTTTTTGAATGGTCTGCACTACATATGTCACGTCTTGCAAAAGGAAATGGCATTCTAATGTTTGTTTATGTATGTGTGCTTGGTTCTTTTGTTGCTGCATTTTTTGCAAACGATGGGGCAGCATTAATTTTAACACCAATTGTATTAGCAATGGTGCGATCTCTAGATTTTGATGAAAAAATAGTATTTCCATTTATAATCGCGAGTGGTTTTATTGCAGATACAACTTCACTTCCTTTAATAGTAAGTAACTTAGTGAATATTGTGTCAGCTGACTTTTTTGGAATCGGATTTATTGAATACGCCACACATATGATTGTACCAACAATTGTTGCACTTGTTTCTAGTATTATTGTACTTTTCGTTTATTTTCGAAAACGAATTCCTAGGACCTATGATTATTCCAAATTGAAAGAACCACGTAAGGCGATTAAAGACTATCGCATGTTTCGATTATCATGGTTTGTATTAGGACTATTATTAATCGGGTATTTAGTTAGTGAGTTTGTTGGTATTCCAGTATCATTTATAGCTGGTGTGATTGCCATTATATTTTTAGTTGTTGCGAAGTATAGTCAGGCTGTCAATACGATGGCGGTGATAAAGGGAGCACCATGGAATATTGTCTTTTTCTCCATTGGCATGTATGTCGTAGTTTATGGACTACGAAATGTTGGATTAACGGATGTCTTGGCTGACGTGATACAAGTTGTTGCAAATCAAGGGATGTTTGCAGCAACTATGGGAATGGGCTTCATTGCTGCATTTTTATCTTCCATTATGAATAATATGCCAACCGTTATGATTGATGCTCTTGCAATTGCTGAAACTTCAACAAGTCAGATGGTACGCGAGGCTTTAATCTATGCTAATGTTGTTGGTGCAGACCTAGGTCCAAAAATTACACCAATTGGTTCTTTAGCAACATTATTATGGCTTCACGTCCTAACTCAAAAAGGAGTTAAAATATCGTGGGGAACTTATTTTAAAACAGGAATTGTAATAACGATACCTGTCTTATTTATGACACTTGTAGGATTGTATATATGGTTAATGATTATAAATTAAAGGAGTTTTAATATGTCTAAAAAAATTATTTATTTCTTATGTACAGGAAATTCATGTCGCAGTCAAATGGCAGAGGGATGGGGAAAGGAAATTCTAGGTGAAGAATGGGATGTGCACAGTGCAGGAATTGAAGCACATGGGCTTAATCCAAGTGCTGTAAAAGCAATGAAAGAAGTGGATATTGATATTACAGCTCAAACTTCTGATCAAATTGATAAAGATATTTTAAATAAAGCTGATTTTGTTGTTACCTTATGTGGAGATGCGAAGGATAAATGTCCAATGACTCCTCCACAAGTAAAAAGGGATCATTGGGGATTTGAGGATCCTGCAAAAGCACAGGGTACACAAGAGGAAAAGTGGGCTATATTTCAGCAGGTTCGTGACAAAATTGGCGACCGCATAAAAGTGTTTGCTAAGACAGGAGAATAATTATGAGAGAGAAAAGCATGAAGATAGTGTATATCTTCATGCTTATTTGTTGTGTTTAAGTATAAAAACCGTGGATATGTCTATGATTTTATTATTGTATTATGTCCAACTGAATGATAATCAAGTGAAATATATTTGAAATAAGAATGTAAGTTTATAAACTTATAATTAAAGGGAAAGAACAAGTGAACAGGAAACGCTATTTCAAAACAAGCAAAAGCAGCATTAAACGATATTACGATTTAGGAAGGTGTGTTGGTAATGAAGGGGATTTTACTTGCAGGTGGAAGCGGATCTCGATTGTCTCCAAGTACGGATAGCTTAAATAAGCATTTACTCCCGGTTTATGACAAGCCGATGATTTATTATCCACTATCAGTATTAATGCTAGGTGGTTTAAAAGAAATAATGATAATCAGTACACCAGAAGATACATCTCGTTTTGAGAGGTTACTGGGCGATGGTTCACATTTAGGAATTACTATAACTTATCGAGTGCAGGAAGAACCAAAAGGAATTCCGGAAGCTCTCATAATTGCAGAAGATTTTATTGGTACAGATGATGTCACACTGATGCTTGCAGATAATATATTTTACGGTCAAGGGTTTACAACTTTATTAAGAAAAGCGATTAAAAAACATCAACATGCCATGGTATTTGGTTACCGGGTTAAAGATCCGGAGAGATTCGGAGTTGTTGAATTTGATCATAACCAAAAAGCAATTTCTATTGAAGAAAAGCCAGAAGATCCCAAATCTGATTTTGCCGTAACTGGGTTATACATGTATGATTATCGAGCTGTTAACATTGCGAAGAATTTAGAGCCCTCTGACAGAGGAGAATTAGAGATTACGGATGTTAACAAAGAGTATCTGAGGTGCAATCAACTAGATGTAGAGTTGTTAGGAAGAGGATTTGCATGGATGGATGCGGGCACGCAAGAATCACTATTTGATGCAGCGGAATTTATAAAAACAACACAACAACGTCAAGGTTTTAAAATTGCATGTTTGGAAGAAATCGCATTTTACCTTGGATATATTTCTAAAGAAGCATTATATGAAAGAGGCAAAACAATGGAAAAAAATGATTATGGTCAATATCTAATGGAGATTGCTGAAAGAAAGCACCATCAGCAATATTGGGATTCAATCGATCATCATCCAATGTTAGGACTGGTAGAAAATGAATAAGTCAGCGATTTTAATAACAGGTGGGGCTGGATTTATTGGTTCAAATTTTATCCATTATTTTATGGATATGTATCCGGAAGTTCCCATTGTTAATATAGATAAATTAACTTATGCAGGATCTCTGCAAAATCTCAAAGGAATAGATTCAAACGCTAACTATCATTTTGTAAAAGGTGATATTGCAGATGAACAGGTTGTGGGGCAAGTATTTCAAAACTTTGATATCCATGGAGTAATTCATTTTGCAGCAGAATCGCATGTTGATCGGTCTATTGAAGATGCGCGAACTTTTGTAGATACGAATGTGGTAGGTACATTGAATTTACTACAAGCAGCACGCAATGACTGGGAAGAAAAAGGAGAACTGGAAGGTAGACGATTTCACCATATATCTACTGACGAAGTATATGGTTCACTTGGAGAAGAAGGAATGTTTACAGAAGAAACTCCTTATGATCCTAGAAATCCATATAGTGCATCGAAAGCTGGTGCGAATTTGATGGTGAAAAGTTTTGGATATACGTATGGTATGAATATTGTATTATCTTCTAGTTCGAATAACTATGGTCCTAGACAGCATCAAGAGAAATTGCTCCCTACAATTATTGAAAAAGCGATAAATGGCAAAGAAATTCCGATTTATGGTGACGGGAAAAATGTTCGTGATTGGTTATACGTGGAAGATCATTGTCGAGCAATAGATACAGTATATCATTTTGGGAAATCTCAAGAGACATATAACATCGGTGGCAGAAACGAACGAACAAATCTTGAAATTACGAATCAGATTTGTGATATCTTAAATGGTTTACGCCCTGACTTGTTATCAAAATATGAATTAGGGGAATTTCAGGATTTGATTACCTTTGTCGAAGATCGAAAAGGACATGATTTACGATATGCAATTGATGATCGTAAATTAAGAAATGAATTACAATGGGAGCCAAAACAAACATTAGAGAATGGGCTGAAACAAACAATAGAATGGTATATACGAAAATGGGAATCTATTCCAAAGATGAACCATTGATTTCAGTTGTTGTTCCTGTTTATGGTTGCAAGACCTGCCTAGTTGAATTATGTAGTCGAATAAAAGAGACGATACAGTCCATTCCCGCTCAATATGAAATAATACTCGTCAACGACGCAAGTCCAGATCAAGCGTGGGAAGTGATTGCAAGTTTACATGAACAGGATAATAGAGTTAAAGGAATTGATTTAGCTAGAAATTTTGGGCAACATCATGCGATAACAGCTGGATTAGACTATGCTCAAGGAGATTGGGTTGTGGTCATGGATTGTGATCTGCAAGATCGACCAGAGGAAATTAAGGTATTATTTGAAAAAGCAATGGAAGGGTACGATGTTGTATTCGCTCAGCGAGTTAAACGTCAAGATAATTCAATGAAACGACTTTCTTCCAAACTTTTTTACAAAATCTATGATTACTTCGCTGGTCAACAAAGTGACGCATCTATTGCCAATTACAGTATTATCTCTGCAAAGGTTGCACGTAGTTATCGGAAAATGAGAGAGCAAAATAGATATTACCCGATGTTTATAAAATGGTTGGGATTCAAGCAGACTAAAATTCCAGTGCAACATGATCAACGAAAAGAAGGGAAATCATCTTATAATCTTAAAAAACTATTTAGCTTAGCGACCGATGCAATTGTTTCCCAATCGAATAGACCACTTCGTATATCAATTAGTTTTGGGTTTTTGATGTCACTTGCATCTTTTGTGTATGCAGTTTATTTATTTGGGCGGTATTTCTTTTTAGATGAACATGTACAGGGTTGGACGAGTGTAATGGTATCTATTTTCTTTATTGGAGGATTAATATTCTTCCAATTCGGGATTATAGGTTTATATTTAGGTAAAATCTTTAATGAAACAAAAAACAGACCGATTTATACTGTTCGAAATATGTTAGGAGAAAAACAAGAAGATGGGGTTGATTAGATGATAAAAATGTACTTAGAACCTACACCTTGGGATCGACGTAATTTTCCAGTTGAAACATATCAACTAACAGAATATAGTGAAGCAGCATTAAAAGAAACGGATCAAGTAGAAGGCCATTTTACAGTGAAAGTAGAACCATTTGAAGATACAAAACTATTACATGATTATGGGTTCTATTATACAGATACACTAATTGCACCATTTTGTAAAAAGAATCGCTTCCTATTTGAGAGGGCGGAAGAGGTTTCTTTTACAGAGTCCTTTGATAAGGAGGAAATACTTAATATTGCAGAAGAAGCATTCCAAGGTGGCAGGTACCACCGTGATTTTAATATACCAAATAATATGGCAGATCAAAGATACCGTAATTGGGTTAAAGATTTAATTGATCAACGATTAATTTTAGCTTACAAACAAAACGGGAAAATTGCTGGCTTTTTTGCATATAAAGATGATCAAATATTGTTATTAGCAATGCATGAGGATTACCGAGGTAAGGGTATGGCTACTGCATTTGCGGGTGCGTGTGTAAAAGAACAGTTTGAGAGAACTGGCCATACTGAACTGAAGACGTCAATATCCCCTAGTAACCCCGCTTCCCTAAATGTATTTCTTGGTTTAGGATTCCGTCTCGGTCCTGCCACTGATGTGTATCACAAATTAAATGGGAAATTCGGGGGAAGGGAATAGCTATGGCTTATGCATATATTGTAGGGACCATTGTTTTCACTGTATATGGTCAATTAATTATTAAATGGACGATGGATAAACAAGGGGAACTTCCTGCTGGTTTGATGGATAAATTTTTATTTCTAGTACAAATGATATGGAATCCTTGGATTTTATCCGGTTTTGTAGCAGCCTTTCTTGCAGCATTGAGTTGGATGGCTGCCATGACGAAATTTGATATCAGTTATGCATATCCTTTTATGAGTCTATCATTTGTGCTTGTTTTTATACTATCGGCAATATTTTTTGGAGAACCAATCAGTACACAAAAAATGGTTGGATTTGGATTAATTATACTAGGAATTATAGTAATGAGGTGATCAGTTGATACCATTTAATGTACCTTGTCATATAGGGCGAGAAGAAGAAACAATTGCTGAGGCAATTAAAGAACAAAAATTATCTGGGAATGGCCGTTTTAGTAGATATTGTACTACATGGTTGGAGAATCATTTAGACGCAAAAAAAGCAATATTAACCCCATCTTGTACGGCGGCATTAGAGATGTCTGCTATTTTGACAAATGTGTCAGAGGGAGACGAAGTTATTATGCCATCTTACACATTTGTGTCTACTGCCAATGCATTTGCATTGCGAGGCGCACATATCCGTTTTGTTGATGTAGAACCAACGACAATGAATATTGATCCTAAAGCGATTAAAGCAGCAATAAGTCACCGAACCAAAGCGATCGTAGTAGTACATTATGCGGGTGTTGCTTGTGATATGGTTCCTATCATGAAATTGGCTAACGAACATCAATTATGGGTGATCGAAGACGCTGCACAAGGTTTAAAAAGTCAATATAATGGCCGTCCATTAGGAACTATTGGTCATTTAGGAACATTTAGTTTTCACGATACAAAAAATTATACATGTGGAGAAGGCGGAGCACTTATCATAAATGATGAAGCTTTTGTAGAGCGTGCAGAAATAATACAAGAAAAAGGAACCGATCGTTCTAAATTTGTTCGTGGGGAAGTCGATAAATATACATGGCGAGATATTGGATCTTCTTATTTAACGAGTGAATTAAATGCGGCATACTTATCTGTTCAATTGGACCAAGCAGAAGTTATTAATCAAGACCGTCTTGCTGCTTGGTATTTGTATCAGAAAGGATTAAAACCATTAGAAGAGAAGGGAATTCTAGATTTACCAACCATACCGACTGGATATAAGCACAACGCTCATATGTTCTACATTAAAACAAGAACAGAAGAAGAAAGAAATGAACTTATCAAATACTTAAAGGAACAAGAAATTATGGCTGTAACCCATTATGTTCCATTACACCAATCTGAAGCTGGCAAATACTATGGATCTTTTTCAGGTGAAGATGTTTATACAACTTCTCATAGTAGCAGACTTCTACGCTTACCACTTTATTACGGAATAACGAAAAAGGATGTCGCATATGTCATACAAACTATTCAACAATTTTATTCAGCATAAATGGTTATGGCTTGGTGTATTAATTATTATCGCATATCTTTCACCTTATTTTATTAATGGTGAAAATACACATATACGAATACATGATAATATGGATTCAAACGTTGTATGGTATAAAGTTTTAGCCGAAAGCGGACAAATATTTACATTAAAAGATGTGATGCTCCCATACGCAATCGATGGTTTGCCCCGCAGCGCTTTACCGTCACCATTTGATGCTGTCGTTTGGCTGTATGTATTATTTGAACCGATGACTGCATATACGATCAGCCAAACAATTATGCGACTGGCAGCTTATTTTGGGATGTATCTACTATTAACACGGTTTGTATTAGCAAAAGATACTACTCCGTGGATTACCGTTGGTGTATCACTTGCATTTGCAATGTTACCTTATTGGCCATCAGGAGCTTTATCCATTGCAGGTATTCCCTTAGCTTTATATGTATTTTTAAACATTCGAAAATATAAATCCGAAGCACCGAAACATGCTTGGATATTATTAGTGATAATACCGTTCTTTTCGAATTTTATTTTAAGTTTTGTATTTTTCGTAGGATTAATGGTTGTATTATGGCTGATTGATTATATTCGACAAAAAGAATGGAATTGGAGTTTTTTTAAAGCAATATGTTTAATGACATCGATGTATCTTGTGAAGAACTACTTATTAATAACATCGATGTTTTTTGACTCAAATTTTACTACTCATCGAGAAGAGCTTGACTTAGGGTATAATTCGTTTGAGCGAAGTTATGAATTAGCGTGGGAAAATTTCTTATATGGACATACTCATGATGAAGCACATCAAGCTTATATTATTGTTCCAATCATTCTTTTTGCTTTATTTCTGGCCATATATAAGAAAATTCAGCCCAAATTATTAATAACGCTATTTTTAAGTAATTTAGTCCTTTCTTTTTGGTATGCATTTTGGTATTGGGAAGGATGGCGTGTAATAAAAGATGAGATATCGATCGTTAATACATTTAACTTTGCAAGAATCCATTTTCTCGATCCTACCATTTGGTATATCGCATTTGCGGTTGCTTTAGCGGTTATTTGGAAATATGCAAAGCTAGGTAAATATCTCGTTATTCTCGTATTAATTGCCCAAAGTCTTTATTTATTTGTGTTAACTGAAGATATAAAATATGGAGAGGTTGGAACTCCAACATTTAACGACTTTTATTCGGAAGAATTGTTTACAGAAATTCAACAATACATCGGTAAGGATCCATCTAGTTATCGCGTTGTTAGTATCGGAATGCATCCAACAATTGCACAATATAATGGATTTTACACGTTGGACACATATAACAATAGCTTTCCTTTAGAATATAAGCATGAATTCCGAGAAATTATAGCTGGTGAACTAGATAAAAATCCTTCCTTAAAGAATTACTTTGACACTTGGGGAGGGAGATTGTATATGTATGTAGCAGATCATGGTGAAAATTATATGTTTACAAAAGATAAAAATGAGCCTATTCAACAATTAGATATTAACACAGAAGCTTTAAAAAACTTAGGTGGAGAGTATATACTCTCAGCCGTACCTATTGATAATGCCGAAGAAATTAATCTAGTACTTGAAAAGCGGTTTGAACAAGAAGAATCTCCATGGGAAATATATCTTTATCATGTTTCATAGTGTATATGTTGTTTGAAATCCACAAACGGGGAACTTTTTAGAGGCATCGGTTTTATAGCTAACTTGAAAAAAAGAACACTTTTCAAGTGGTTCTCAAGCTCGAGCTATTCTGAAGAGGAGTTCTTCATCTTTCATTACAATTAGAGTTAAGTTGTTTCTATAATATGAACATGTAGTATATAACTACTTATTTAAATTGAAATTAGTATTTTTAAATCGACTCAAACAATAATTGAACTATTTCTTATACATAGAGATAGTTCTTTTTTTTGAGATCTACCAGCTATTATTCTTGACTATATATTCGTTATATTTTAATTATTCAATACATGATACATAAATGTAATACTATGATAATGCCATTGAAATCTCTAGATGTTACACTGCATATGTTCTAATTTTAGGATGAACATGAAAAATTTAGAAATACATAAATGATTTGTACACTCAATTTTTCGAGATAGACCAAGAAAGCAAAGGGGGAGCTTAATAATGAAAAAATCACTCAGATTGCTATCAATTGTGGTTATACTTACTTTCATAGTATCTATCTTTCAAAATCCTGTTTATGCAAATTCCAAAGAGGATTTAAAAGAAGTTAAAGATGAAAGAAGTAAGATTCAAGAAGAATTGTCTGACTCACAACAAAAGGTTATGGACGCTGTAGAAGAATTAAATGTATTATATAATGAAATTGATAGTCTACAAGTAGAATTAGCAGAAAAAGAAGCACTTATCGATGATACGGAACAAAAAATGAATGACACAATGAATGATATATCTGATTTAGAAGTAGAAATTAAAGAATTAGAGAAAAAAATCGAAGAACGATTTGACATATTAAAAGATCGTTTAGTATCTGTGCAACAGACTGGTGGAGATATCACATATTTAGAAGTGATATTTGGTTCTCAAAGCTTTCATGATTTTGTTAATCGTGTAAGTGCGGTAAATAAAATTACAGATTCTGATGCTGCATTGATTGAGCAACAAGAGTTAGACATGAAGCAATTAGAAGAAAATAAGCAACAAATTGTAGTAAAGTTAAATGATTTAAATGAATTAAAAGATGAACAAGATCAAATGAAGGTAGAAGTTGAAGAGAAGCTTGTTGTACAAAAGGATCAGCAATCTGAACTAGAAGATAAGAAAAACAGTCTTCAAGCAATGGTGGAAGAACTAGAAATGTCGGATAGTGAATTAGCATATCTAGAAAATAATATCCAAACCGACATTCAAAAAGAAGAGGAAGCAAGAGCTAAAGCAATTGCTGCAAAAGAGGCTGAAAAGAAAGCACAAGCAGCAAAGAAAGAAGCACCTAAGCGTGAAGTGTTAAATACTTCTACATCTAAAAAAGAAGACAAAAGTAATAGTTCAAATGATAAAGCTAAGGAAGAAAAGCCAACATCCAATAATGATGAAAAGACATTTACAGTAACATCAACCGCTTATACAGCAGACTGTAAAGGATGTTCGGGTAAGACTTCATATAATGGTATTGATTTGAAAAAAAATCCGAATATGAAAGTCATTGCTGTAGATCCTGAAGTTATACCACTTGGTAGTATTGTTGAAGTAGAAGGATACGGTGTTGCTATTGCAGCAGACACTGGTAGTGCCATTAAAGGGAAGAAAATTGATGTGTTTATTTCTGATAAAAATGCTGCTCGTAGCTGGGGAGTTAAAACTGTAAAAGTAACTATAAGATAACGTACAAAAAAGGAGATCGGATTTTTGTCCAATCTCCTTTTTTTAGTAATGTAATTAACTAATCACAATGCTTTGGATAATAGCAAAGTAAGCCAATACAACAAAAATAACGGATACTAAGAACGAAAGTGTTGCATTTTTTTTCATTCTATAAATATATAAACTTCCAATAAGGCATATCAAAGCTATTACTGCAAAGAATAAACCGGAATCCGTAGCAATCAGAGCAACCTTACTACCTTCTAACGAACCATTATAAAACATATTTAACAATGGTGCATATCCTCCATGTTCTATGAGATTCTCAAGGTTCATCGGTGGGGATTGTTCATTAAGAGCACCAGTTATAATGAAAATGATAGTAATAATAAAGAATTCCACACGCACCCATGGCTTTGGGTTATATGTGGGATCTTTTTTTATCCTTTGTTTCATCCAAAAACCATTAATCAATGCATATAAAATTAATGGAATAATAAATAAATGCTTGAGTAACAAGCTTTGCCCATAGGAGACTAAAAAGGTATCTGTATAATCCGCTCCAGCTGTAGTGACGTTCATTAATAATATGCCACTTACGATAATTAATAGAAAACAACCAATTGCAGTTGGATGAAACCACCTTAGAAAGGCTAGCCAATTCGATGAATTCGATGAGAACCAACCTACTATTAACAATATCCCTGACCATACAGAAACTGCTAATACATGCATAGTGTGGATTGCTATACCATAAACTCCTTCTATGCTTCCAGCATGACTTGACCAGGCAATTCCAATAGTAAGAAGAAAAAGAAGAAATAGCTCTCCTATAATGAAAATTTGCCGATGATCATTCCCAAAAATTGTTATATAAAATGCCGTCACTATACAAATAATAAATGTAAACAGCCAAGCATTTCCGATTCGGAAAGTGAGTAGAATAGATTCAACAGCAGATCCAATCCCTTCCATTCCTGCGACATGTATAATTAATTGTATCAGAGGAATAAAAGATAATAATGCAATACTAAATACCGTAAATAATTGTAAAGAGGTAGATATTTTAATAGTTGGTTTAGAATTAGTGGGAATCCATCTTAGAATAAATGCTCCCGCAAGGAAAGAGAAACATAAATAAAGTAACGTCTCACTCCATATTGTGAAGAAAAACATAGCTTATTTTTTCTTTCTTATTAATACAATTGCAAGAATAGCGATAATTGCTACAAGAAGAATTGTAATAATCATGGTGTTAGAGCTTGAATCTGTAGCAGTTTCTTCATTAGTTTCATCTGCTGTAGTTGAATCGTCCGATTCAGATTGATTATTTTCAGTCATTGATTCATCTTCTTCAGTAGCATTCGATTCTTCGATATCTTCTTCTGAAGATTCTTCTACTTCTTCATCAGCATCAATTTCAAATGAGATCGAGTCCTGCATTGCATGACCATCTACACCAATAATATCCCAAGTCACTGTGTAAGAACCATTAGCTAGATCTTCTTCTAATGTTGCAACAAGCTCACCATCAGTTATGGAAATATCAGTGGCTTCAAACGTATCTCCTTCACTATTCTCAATTTGTAATGATGCGTTTTGCTCAATAACAGTATCGAAGTATAACTGTATTGTATCTATTGCCTCTGTAAGTGTTGAACCATCTTCTGGATTTGAAGAATCCAAATGTGTATGTGCAAATACAGTATGTGCACTAAAAAGGAATAAAGTGGCTACAAACAGTAGCGTGGATATTTTTTTCATAAGAATAACCTCCTAAATTTTATGTCGTTAACAGATTACTAAATAATTCATACAGAAACAACTTATATAACCTCTAAACTAATGACACTTTCGTGACGATACTAATGTGTGAAAACTATGATATTTAGGATTATTGAGTTAAACTAAGTGAAGATGATTACATAAGGAGTGTGTTTTGAATGAAAAGTTATCCAAACGCTCAAGCAACAAAAGCACTAATTGAACAATTAGTAAAAATCCCAAGTCCAACTGGTTATACAACGAATGCGATATCCTTTGTAGAAAATCACTTAAAACAGTTAGGAGTGGAAACAAAACGAAATCATAAAGGAGGTCTAATTGCCACTGTCAAAGGAGAAAATGATAGTAAACATCGCTTTTTAACAGCGCATGTCGATACGCTTGGGGCAATGGTTAAGGAAATAAAAGATAACGGGCGTTTAAAGATTCAACGAATTGGTGGTTTTCCATTTAATTATATTGAAGGAGAATACTGTACTATTCATATGTCTAATGACAATACTATTACAGGTACGATTTTAATGCATCAAACCGCAGTTCATGTTTACCATAAAGCAACTTCATTAGATAGAAGTGAAAAGAATATCGAAATACGAATTGATGCAGAAGTACATAATGCCAATGATACACGAGCGCTAGGAATAGAAGTAGGAGACTTTATATCATTTGAGCCTCGAGTAGAGATAACTGATAATGGTTTTATTAAGTCTAGACATTTAGATGATAAAGCAAGTATAGGTATATTATTACAAGTGATAAAACAAATCCAAGAAGAAAATATAAAACTACCTCATACAACTCATTTTTTATTCTCAAATAATGAAGAAATAGGTTATGGGGGAAATTCAAACATTACTCCTGAAACAGTGGAATATTTAGCTGTCGATATGGGAGCAATTGGTGATGGCCAATCAACAGATGAATATACAGTTTCTATTTGTGTTAAGGACTCATCAGGTCCGTACCATTATGGTCTTCGTAAACATCTTGTGAATATAGCAAAACAACATGATATTGGCTATAAATTAGATATATACCCTTATTACCAGTCAGATGCTTCAGCAGCTATCCAATCAGGCAACGATATTATACATGGACTAATTGGACCTGGGATTGATGCATCTCACGCTTTTGAACGAACACATGAATCTTCGTTAATTCACACAGAAAAATTAATCTATCATTATATTCAAACAGAAATGATTGAAATGTAAAGATATAGATAGTATAGATTTAAATGGTTGAGTCTAGATTAATATAAAAAGTAAATTTTACGGGCGCGTATGGCTAGATGATGCCAAGCTCAAAAATTGAAAGAGAAGGCCCATCAGCCACCCGTAAAATGGATACGTCATTGCTCATTTAAATTAATACATAAACATAGATACATAGATAATGAGAAATGCTTCCAAGTAAAATAAAAATGTGAAAGATCTCATGAAAACCGAAATAACGGAAACGTAAAAAGTCTGGTTTTAACCAATAAATAACTGCGCCAACAGTATACAAAATCCCCCCTAAAATCAACAGGAACATTCCTTGCAACCCAATCTCAGGAGCTAAAGATCCACTATATAAGATAACTATCCAACCCATTAATACGTATAGCAGCGTAGATAACCATCTAGGGGAGTGGAACCATATAAGTTTAAAGGAAACTCCAAGCAACGCAAGACCAGTAATAATTGCAAATAAGACCCAGCCGATTGTTCCCTTAAGACTAATCAAACAAAAAGGGATATATGTACCTGCGATTAGAACATATATCATCGAATGATCCAACTTACGCAAAAAAGCAATAACTGGTGGTTGTGCGATGATGGAATGATAAACTGTAGATGCTGTATATAAGAGGATTAAACTGACTCCAAATATAGTAACTGCAGTAATTGTTTGAGCAGATGCACTTATTTGTGCTGATTTAACGACAAGAAAAACTAGTCCAATGATTGATAAGACAATGCCAATAAAATGTGTAAAAGCATTCATAGGTTCTCTAATATATTTATTCATTTTAACACCTTCATTCCTTTATGTAGTTTTTAAAACTATATAATGATAATACATATATTTCGTGATGTAGTCAATATTTACATATCCGTGTTTTGAAAGTATAATATGTATCAAATCAAAATGAGGAGAATAATAATGGATATTTATAAGCAATTAGAGGACTTAACATTATCTAACCAATTATCACTAGAAGAAATTCCAAATATTGATTTATATATGGATCAAGTTATTCAACTTTTTGAAAGCAAGTTTAGTTCATCAAAGCGGAATGATGATGAAAAAGTTCTGACGAAAACAATGATTAATAATTACGCTAAAGGAAAGTTGTTATTCCCAATTAAAAATAAAAAGTACTCCAAAGATCATATACTATTGATTGCGATGATTTATCAAATGAAAAGTGCTCTATCGATAAGTGATGTTGGTAAAACATTAAAAGGTATTAATCATCAAGTTTCAGAAGGAGACATTCAACTGGGAGAATTTTATGGGAGTTATCTACGATTAATTGAAAAAAATGTAGAGTTATTTGAAGAATTTATATCAAGTCAACAAAATTCAGTTGGTGAAGAAATTAATAATAAAGAAGTATCTGAAGCAGATTATTTACAACAAGTATTACTTATTTTAAGTTTCACAGGGATGAGTAACTTCTTTCGGAAAGCAGCTGAAAAAATGGTAGATAATCTTGTATGGAAGGAAGAAAATAAAGATGAAGCTTAGTATTTTAGATCAGTCTCCAGTTTTAGAAGGCGCTAGCTCAAAACAAGCGTTGGAGGAGACAATTAAATTAGCTAAATTAGCTGAGGGTAAGGGATATCATCGTTATTGGATTGCAGAGCATCATGGTATGCCACAATTAGCAAGCCCTTCACCAGATATTTTACTAGCTATAATTGGTAGCCAGACGTCAACAATACGAATTGGTGCTGGAGCAGTTCTGTTACCAAATTATCGTGCTTTTCCTGTTGCTGAAAGATACCATATGTTAGCTTCCATGTTTCCGGGACGAGTTGATTTAGGAATTGGACGTGCCCCTGGTGGATCAGCAGAAGCATCTATTGCGCTTGCTGGGGATTTTTTGAGTAAAGTCAACGATATGCCTACTTTAATTGATGAATTATTACATTTTTTGTACGATGATTTTCCAGAAGACCATTTATATGCAAAAATAGATATTTCGCCCCGGACAATTGAACCCCCACACCCTTGGCTATTAGGAACGAGTGAAAAAAGTGCGGTTCTTGCAGCAGAAAAAAATCTTGCTTATGTGTTTGGACACTTTATGACGGATAGTGATGGTCCTAAAATCATAAGAAAGTATCAAGATTTAACAGAGAATAAAAAGTCTATAATTGTTGCTGTGTCCGTCATTTGTGGGGAAACTGAAGAAGAAGCTTTACAAATAGCTAAGGAAGCATCTACGTGGAATCAAAAAGCTACATCAATTGAAGTAGATAATCAAAATAATGATATGTTCTCTAATATGATAATTGGTAATCCTGTACAAGTAAAAGAACAACTACAAACATTACAACAGTTATATCAATGTGATGAATTTATGATACTTACGATTACTTCAAATTATCAGGATAGGAAAAAATCATATGAACGAATAGCTAACATATTCCTTTAGTTTGAGCATCTACGTCAGATTCCGTTTATAGCATACGTCTTTTATCGAAGACATATAATGGACTACATGGACAAGCTATAAAGGAGAGCAGAAAGATGAATGATTGGGTTACGGCTATTATGGAACAGCTAGGTTACCTAGGGATTTTTTTAATGATGGCATTAGAAAATATTTTTCCACCTATTCCATCAGAAATTGTATTACCATTTGGTGGATTTTTAACAACCTATACAAATCTAACGGTAATAGGTGTTGTAACTGTTGCTACCTTGGGATCTGTAATAGGTTCTATGATTCTTTATTGTATTGGAACAGTTTTAGACATACCTCGATTAGAGAGAATAATAGATCGTTATGGGCATTGGATTCGCTTGAAAAAGTCAGATGTACAGCGAGCAGATAATTGGTTTCATCAGCGTGGTTATTGGACGGTCTTTTTCTGTAGAATGGTACCGGTAATAAGAAGTCTTATATCTATTCCAGCTGGTATGACGAGGATGAATTTCCCTGTTTTTATTTTACTAACTACCGTTGGTACAATTTTATGGAATGTTATATTAATTAGTTTTGGTGTTATTTTAGGAGAAAACTGGCAGCAGATATTAGGATTTATGCATGGATATTCAAGATTTGTATATATTGTTATTATTTTAGTACTTGTAGTAATTACTATTATCTTTATTAGAAGAAAACGTCAGCGCTAGTTTAGGTTGACGTTTTCTTCATTTAGTTCCTCTGTCATATAATAATCTTCCGTTAGTTCTAATATAGAAATTAATTCATAAAGCATTACTAACTCGAATGGGAGTTTATTTAACATATCTTTGCTCAGTTCATGCGTTCTATGTTTTTCTTTCCAAAATAATTTATTCAACCGGGTTCTTTTATCTTGTATATCATTGCTATTAAAAGCAATCTCTTTTTTTAATACTTGTGCAATATAGGAGGATACAATCATTAGTTCATTTTTTTCATCCTCATTTACGTTTATTCGACCTTTAGGATGATCAATAACATTCGTTATATGATAATGCATAATTCTTAAAAAATGTAACTGTGTTTTTAAATCTTTAAATTTTTCTTGATTATATTCGGTGAAATGATATTTTGTATCATTTGTTTGATACCTACTTAAAATTTCAGCTCTAATTATTATTTTATCTAATTCCAATAACCTATTTAAATATTTACTCTCGTTACTTTTTTCATCTGTAAGTAAAAGGCAGTGATATATATCTTTTGTTAGTACACCTAATTCTTGAGCAATGGATGTTACTTTAGATTGAATGTTTTTTTGATAATCAGGTGGAAGTAAGAACATATTTACTAATGTAGATACAGATAAACCGATTGTTGTTGTAAATAGTCTAATAAAAAATTCCATCAAATAATTACTATGAATAACATCTACCATTGCAACAGAAGTAATCGTGGCAACTAACAATCCATCATGTAATTTAAGACGAAAGCAGGTAGAGATTGTGAAAACTGCAGATAGAGCGTATGTCACCGGTGAATTTCCAAACAAAGCAATAAATAATACTGCATATGCTGCTCCAATTCCAGAAGCAGGAAATCGTATCAACCCTTTTCGTATAGAATCAGAAACGGTGGGTTCAATGGTTACAATGGCAGTGATAACAGCGAATACAGGAGACCATCCAATCCATTTGCAAATATAAGCTGTTAAAAGAACAGCTATACCAGTTTTAATTACTCTGCTACCAATAAATGACCGAAGTTTCACGATTATAAAATCTCCATTCTTTACCTAAGTGAGTCAATTTCATTAGTGTTATGCCCCATGTTATTTATGAGATTGATTCAAGTAATATTTCTATTTTCCACCCTTATTGAGTAAATTTCAAATTTTTTTCAAAAAAGTGTTGCAAAATAGAAAATATTTTTATAAACTGTATTATAACAAAATTATAAATTATTAACCTGTTATATAAAAGGAGGTTTTCAAATGTCTGAAAAACAGGTGCTGTGTCCTGATTGTGGTATTCCGATGGATGCAAAGCAAACATCACTAGAATGTGATTATTGTCTTTCTAAAAAAGCAGAGTAAATTTTTTTGTGTCAATTGTTATATAACAAAAATTGATATTTATTTATTATTATAATACAGGTGGTGAAGGTTATTTTATGAATGATGTATCTATACTACAAAGTTCTTCAAAAGTAAAATACGAAGATGTTCTAACTACTGAAGCGCGAGGGTTTTTGTTTTTATTACACCAACATTTTAATCAGCGAAGAAAAGAATTACTTGATGAAAGACAAGAAAAACAAAAAAGATTGGCTGATGGAGAAAAGTTAAATTTTCTATCACTAACCAAACATATACGAGAATCAGATTGGGAAATTGATCCAGTACCAAAAGATTTAAAAGATAGAAGAGTCGAGATTACTGGACCTGTAGATAGAAAAATGATTATCAATGCTTTAAATTCAGGTGCTAATACTTTTATGGCAGATTTTGAAGATGCTAGTTCTCCAACTTGGGAGAATATGATGCAGGGACAACGTAATCTAAAAGACGCAATTCGAAGAGAAATTGATTTTTTTGATAACCGGGGAAAAGAATATCGTTTGAATGATAAAACGGCTGTACTAATTGTTCGGCCTAGGGGATGGCATCTCGAAGAGCGACACATTAAAGTTGAAAATGAGCCTATGTCTGCTAGTTTAGTAGATTTTGGATTGTATTTTTTCCATAATGCCAAAGAATTAATACGGAGCGGATCTGGACCATACTTTTATTTGCCTAAAATGGAAAATTATTTAGAAGCGCGTCTTTGGAATGATGTATTTGTTTTTGCCCAAAACGAAATTGGTATTCCACAGGGAACAATTAAAGCTACTGTGCTGATTGAAACAATTACTGCTGCATTTGAAATGGATGAGATTTTATATGAGCTACGCCATCATTCAGCAGGTTTGAATTGTGGTAGATGGGATTATATTTTTAGTTTCATTAAAAAGAATCAAAGTGATCCTGCTATGCTATTACCTGATCGTTCGACGGTAACGATGGAAACTCCTTTTATGCGCTCGTATTCTTTATTAGCAATTCAAACTTGCCATCGAAGAAACGCGCATGCAATTGGTGGAATGGCTGCTCAAATTCCTGTGAAGAATAATAAAGAATTAAATCGTCAAGCATTTGAGAAAGTAAAAAAAGATAAAGAACGAGAAGTACGTGATGGGCATGATGGGACATGGGTAGCGCATCCAGGTATGGTTCAACTAGTAAAAGATGTTTTTGATTTAGGTATGCCTGCAGCTAACCAGATTAATAGAAAACGAGAAGATATACACATTACAGCAAATGATCTTTTACAGCTACCGACTGGGCCAATAACTATAGAAGGGTTGCGTACAAATATTACCGTTGGAATTCAATATATGGCGGCCTGGTTATCAGGGCGTGGGGCTGTTCCAATTAATAATCTAATGGAAGATGCAGCAACAGCTGAAATATCGAGGGCACAAATATGGCAGTGGATACAAAATGAAGCAATTATGGATAATGAACAACAAATCACTTTTAAATTAGTCAAGGATATGGTAGATGAAGTAGTTCTATTTGAAGAAAACTTAGGAACAGAAAATATGGAATCGGAACACGTATACGAGGCTACTAATCTATTTCTATCTTTAATCAAACAAAAAGAATTTGAAGAATTTTTAACTTTACCAGCTTATCATCAATTAAATGAAGGAGGATGTGTAAATGACAAATAAAAGAGTAGAGAATTTAACAAGACACTGGGAAGAGGATATTCGATGGGCGGGGGTTGAACGTCCATATAAAGCAGAAGATGTAATACGTCTTAGAGGGTCTATTGATATAACGCATACTTTAGCGACTCGAGGTGCTTCGAAGTTATGGAAATTAATTAATGAAGAAGACTATGTAAATGCTTTAGGTGCACTTACCGGAAATCAAGCGGTTCAACAAGTGAAAGCGGGACTTAAAGCAATTTATTTAAGTGGATGGCAGGTTGCTGCTGATGCAAATATAGCAGGAGAAATGTATCCTGATCAAAGTCTGTATCCCGCAAATAGTGTCCCTCAGGTAGTGAAAAGAATCAATCAAGCACTACAACGATCGGATCAGATTCATTATTCTGAAGGTAAGAATGATATTGATTGGTATGCTCCTATAGTAGCGGATGCAGAAGCGGGTTTTGGAGGACAATTAAACGTGTTTGAATTGATGAAATCAATGATTGAAGCGGGGGCTGCGGCTGTTCATTTTGAAGATCAGTTATCTTCTGAAAAGAAATGTGGTCATTTAGGAGGTAAAGTGTTGTTACCAACACAGAATGCAGTTCGGAATTTAATTGCAGCCAGATTTGCAGCAGATGTGATGGGAACACCAAGTATTATCATCGCACGTACAGATGCAAATGCAGCGGATATGATAACTAGTGATATAGATGAATATGATCATTCATTTCTTACTGGAGAGAGAACGATAGAAGGTTTTTATAAAACACAGCCAGGAATCGAGCAAGCAATATCAAGGGGGCTTGCATATGCTCCTTATGCTGATTTGATTTGGTGTGAAACATCAGAACCAAATATGGAGGAAGCTAGAAGATTTGCTAAAGCTATACACGAAAAGTTTCCTAATAAATTACTCGCATATAATTGTTCACCATCATTTAATTGGAAGAAAAAACTTTCAGATCAAGAGATTGCAGATTTCCAAAAAGAGTTAGGAAAATTAGGTTATAAATTCCAATTTGTAACATTAGCAGGTTTTCATGCTTTAAATTACAGTATGTTCGATTTAGCTAAAAAGTATAAACAATCCGGTATGGCAGCTTATTCCGAATTACAGCAAGCGGAATTTTCAAGTGAGAAAGACGGGTATACAGCTACAAGACATCAGAGAGAAGTAGGAACAGGTTATTTTGATGAAGTTGCACAAGTCATTTCTGGTGGTAATGCTTCTACTATAGCATTAGCAGGTTCAACCGAAACCGAACAATTTACAAGTTCTTACAAATAAATAAGAAAAAATCTGTTCACCATTTTAATAGTGAACAGATTTTTTTGACTGTCGTGGCAGTATTTGTCGAAATTGAAATATAACTGTAACATTTCTATAATATGCATGACATTTTCCAATGTTATACTTCATATTACCTAGAAAATATACATAATGTGTTTAAATATATAAAACTGCATAGGACTTTCTCACAATCATACATAAATAGTCTTAGAGAATTGCAGTGTAATAGGGAAGCGAGGAAAAAATGTTGAAAAAGGTAATATTTACATTAACTACGGCAACTGTAGTTGGGTTAAGCAGTACTTTGTTCACAGGTGTCGCACATGCAGAAACAATTGAGGATTTAGAATCACAACAATCACAAATTCAAGAAGATCGAGATGCTATTAAAGCAGATTTATCTGATGCCGAAAGCGAGATAGCAGATGTACTTATTGAGTTAGAGGAACTTAATAAAGAAATTGAACGTGTGGATAAAGCACTAAAAGAAAATGAAAACAAAATGGATGAAACTCAGGACAAGATTTCAGAGCAAGAAGCTGAAGTTGAGAAGTTAGAAGAAGAAATTGCAGAGTTAGAAGAGGCAATTGAAAAGCGTTATGAAATCTTAAAAGAACGCGCTATATCTTTACAGCAAAGTGGTGGAGAGATTACATATTTAGAAGTAATTTTTGGAGCACAAGACTTTGGTGATTTCATTAACCGTGTACAAGCTGTCAATAAAATTACTGATTCAGATACATCTTTAATTGAACAACAAGAAGCAGATAAAAAAGAAGTGGAAACAAAACAAGATGAAGTAGTTTCTAAACTTGATGATTTAAAAGAAATGGAAGTTGAAATTAAAGGGATGCTTGCAACAATTGAAGAACAGAAGTCAGAGAATGAAGTGAAGAAAGACGACTTGAAAGAAAAAGAAGACAACCTAGTGGCAATGAAAAATGAACTAGAAGTTGAAGACTCTAAATTGGCTACCTTAGAAAAGGATGTTGAAAGAAGTTTAAGTACTGCTACTTCACCTGCACCAAATACAACAGTAGCAAGTGCTAGTGTTGGAACAGATTCAAAATCAGATAATAATAATGTAACAAGAACTTCTGGATCTGGTGGTGTAAGTACAGCAATTAATGCTGGGTTTAATCATCTAGGAACACCATATGTTTGGGGTGGAAAATCACCAAGCGGATTTGATTGTTCTGGATTTGTTTCTTGGGCTTTTGCTCAGGGAGGAATTTCAATTCCATCAAGTACTTCAGCATTAGCTAGCACTGGATCGAAAGTATCTGCTAGCAATATGCAGCCTGGGGATATCGTATTCTTTGATACGTATAAAACAAATGGACACGTTGGTATCTACTTAGGTGGAGGACAATTTATTGGTGCACAAAATTCAACTGGTCTTGCAGTTGCTGACATGACGAGCGGTTACTGGGCAGACAAATTTAGTGGGCATGTACGTAGTGTACGTTAAATAAACTATAATATTGAAAAAAACCATAAGGGAAATTTCCCTTATGGTTTTTTATATTTTTCCGTAGATATCTAAGTTTATTCAAAGGCATTTAAGTTATAGCTTCATGGTACTAACATTCCATTGGATGAACGAAAAAAACCATTGAACGAGGTTTTACTTTATGAACCAATACACCATAATCAGGCGAAATATGGTTTAAGTCATTTAATAATCGGATATATATAAGTTATCGTTATCATACATAAAAAACCAAGAAAGGACTAACTGATGAATAAACATAAGTTTATAAATCCAGTATTTTTTGTATCCTCTATATTTATATTAATACTAGTAATTATAGGAGCTATAACTTCGGGAAAATTTGAGTCTGTTGCTAATAGATTATTTAATTTTACTACCATTAATTTTGGATGGTTTTACTTACTTGCTGTTTTTGTATTCATTCTATTTTTAGTATGGCTAGCTTTCAGTAAGTACGGCAAAATCAAGCTTGGCCCTGCTGATTCAAAGCCTGAATATTCCTTCTTCGCTTGGATTGGAATGCTATTCTCGACTGGTTTTGGTTCTGGTCTCGTTTTCTGGGGTGTGGCAGAACCAATGAATCACTTCTTTAATACACCCTTTCCTGGATTAGAAGCACAAACAGAGGAAGCTGCCCGTGTCGCTATGGGTTATTCATTTTTTAACTGGGGAATTAGTCAATGGTCGGTTTTTGCATTAGTTGGTCTAGTTATAGCATTCAATCAGTTTCGTAAAGATAAAAATGGTCTAATATCTACAGCAATTGAACCAATAGTTGGAAAGAATCGCTTAACTGCTAACACGGTTAATTCATTCGCAGTTATCGCAACCGTGATGGGAGTAGCTACTTCATTAGGATTAGGGATTATGCAAATGAATGGTGGTTTAAATTCTGTATTTGGACTTTCAAATTCAATATGGGTACAGATAGGAATTGCGGTTACCATGTTGCTTGTTTATCTGATATCATCCGCTACCGGTCTGAAAAAAGGTATGAAATGGCTTAGTACATTAAATCTAACTTTATGTCTTGCTCTGTTATTATTTGTATTTATTATGGGACCAACTGTATTTATCTTGGAATCTTTTGTATTAGGGATTGGAGATTACATTACAAATTTTGTACATTATAGTTTGAGAATGACCCCATATACTGGAGATTCTTGGGTGACAGAATGGACGATATTCTACTGGGCATGGGCGATATCGTGGTCACCATTTGTAGGAGCATTTGTAGCCAGAGTTTCACGTGGTAGAACCATTCGCGAATATATTTTTGGTGTTACAGTAGTTCCACCTGTTATTGCTTGTTTATGGATTGCTGTATTTGGCGGGACATCATTAATTAGTGATCTGAATAATGGTACAATGATAGCAGAAGCTGTGGATGAAGATTTAGCAGTGGCTTTATTCGAGACATTTGGTACTTTACCATTAAGTACATTAATGTCTGTATCAGCTATTTTTCTCATATTTACTTTCCTTGTGACTTCCGCAGACTCGGCTACTTATATTTTAGGTAGTATGACTTCGAAAGGAAGTTTGAATCCAGCACTTGTGACAAAGATTGTGTGGGGAATGTTAATTACTGCTATTGCAATTGTTCTACTATTAGCTGGTGGTTTAGAAGCACTGCAAACCGCTGCATTGACCTCAGCATTACCATTTACCATTATAATAATTATCTTAATGATTTCTTTCTTGAAAATAATAAAAAAAGATAACAGTTCTAAGTAACTTAAATTTTGGAAAGCGGACTTGAATCATTTTAATAATATTGATTCGAGTCCGCATAATTTTATTTCTAAAAAGGTAATTCACCGTTCTTGATTTTCTATCTATATTCTAGACATGCTGAAGGTATTTAGATTATAATATTGAATAGGAGAGAGGGTGATTCCATGGGAAGGTAAAAGTGAATAACAACATCAGACATTGCACTGAGGCTGTCATTCTACCTATTTGGTTGAATCACCAACGTGCTTATTACTAACAGAATTATTTTAAAGTAAATCAGGAGGTGAAATCCTTGTGCCATTCTTGGTACAGGGATCTTAATTGGACATATCGACGATTATTAATTTAACTGCGGTTGCAATATTAATCGCATTAACCGCTTTTTTTGTAATGTCAGAATTTGCTATTGTTAAAATTCGAAGTACGCAATTAGAACCACATATAGAACAAGGTAAGAAACGTGCTATTTATGCAAAAAGGGTAGTGACACATTTAGATGAATACTTATCTGCCTGTCAGTTGGGTATCACAATCACTGCACTCGGTATTGGACGTTTAGCAGAACCGACTTTTGAACGGATGTTGCACCCAGTACTAGAGGATTTTAATTTAAGTAGCGCTGTCGTTACAACAGCTTCTATTGCAATTTCGTTTGCTTTTGCAACATTTCTACATGTGGTTGTTGGGGAGCTTGCTCCGAAGACATTAGCAATTCAAAAGGCAGAAAAAGTCACATTATTCGTTGCAAGGCCATTAACTTGGTTCTATCGATTACTTTTCCCTTTTATTTGGTTCTTAAATGGTTCAGCAAGGTTGCTTACCAAAGCAGTTGGGCTTAAGCCAATGAGTGGACATGAAGATACTCACACAGAAGAGGAATTAAGACTTATTCTAGCAGACAGTTACAAAAGTGGTGAAATTAATCAATCAGAAATGATGTACGTGAATAACATTTTTGATTTTGATGAAAGAGTAGCAAGAGAAATTATGGTGCCACGTACGGAAATGGTATATTTCTCAAAAGAAGATAGTTTCGAGGCAAATTTGGAGATCATTCGTGAAGGACAATTTACGAGGTATCCTGTGGCTGATGAAGACAAGGATAATATTATTGGATTAGTGAATTTAAAAGAAGTCTTTACTGGACAATTAGATAATGACAAACCAAATTCTATTGAACAGTTTATTCGTCCAATTATCCATGTTTCCGAGGCTACACCAATAAAACAACTTTTACTAAAAATGCAGAAAGAACGTATTCATATGGCGATCGTGAATGATGAATATGGTGGTACGGCAGGATTAGTAACGGTAGAAGATATTCTAGAGGAAATTGTTGGAGATATTCGTGATGAGTTTGATGAAGATGAAACTCCGGATTTTGAATCGGTAGATGAAAATACATTCCTTGTATCAGGAAGACTAAGTTTAGATGAAATTAATCAACGTTTAAATATCTATTTAGAAGACGATGAAGTAGATACAATTGGTGGATGGTTCTTTACTCATAATTTAGAAGCTGATGTTGGCACTGTTATGGAATATGAAGGACATGAATTTGCACTTATTGAAAAAGATGGCTTCCAAATTAAACGAGTTAAAATAACAAAAATAGCTTAAAGGATTATAAAAGCTTCGTGTGTAGAATAACTCTACTGCGAAGCTTTTTATATTTTTCAAACATTGATTTTTCCACCAACTGTAGATATTTAACGTGAATGGCTATGATAGATAGATCATAATTAAACTTTATCTTCTTAGCTGCTATAAATAATCATTCAACTACCTAAAATATGAAGTTTAGTATTTCGTTATGACGGTTACATAACAAGTACAATCATTTTAGGAGGTGTCCTATCTTGGATATTCAGAAAAAGATAAAAAAACTTGAATATATGCAGACAGAAGGAAGTAACAAAATATTTACGATGTATCTAAATACAGATTTAAGTGATCCGGATCAACAAGGTGGAGAATGGAAGATTCATCTTAAAAATGGAATGAGGAATTTTGAACAATACCTTGAAGAGGGAGATAATAAAGAAGAATTAGAGAACTTTCGAGAAGTAAAACAGAAAGTAGATGATTACATTAAGGAATATGAAAAAAGTTTAAAGAGAGGCCTTATTGTATTTGCTACAGCTGATGAATCGATTTGGTTTGCTGAACGTGTACAAATGAGATTAGATGATGAATTTTATTGGCAGGAAACCCCTGAGCTAAATCAATTGAAAATCCTCGGAGAAAAATATCCACAAACAGGGATTATTCTAGTTCAGCAAAATTATATTAAACTACTAGACACAAACTTAAATATGCTTAAAGATACTGTAGGCTATGAATTAGATGTAGAAGAGGAAACTTGGAGAACAATGCAAGGGCCACGTCAAGGGAATTCTACTACAGGTCTTGGTTCTGGAAATTTACAAAAGGATCACTTTGAAGCAAGATATGAAGCGAACCAACAGCGTTGGTATAAAAGTATTGCAGGTAAATTAGATAAACAGGCGAAGGACAGAGATTGGAAAAAAATATTTATTGTAGGGGAAGCACCTGCATCAAAAGAATTATCAAATCAAATGAATAAAGAAATTGACGAGGTTATTCTTAAAAATATGCTAGAGCACGAAGAAAGTAAAGTAATGCAAGAGGTATTAGCATAGAAATTAGTCGTCGAGCCATTATTAAAAAAATCGACCAGAAATTCCTACAAAAGGATAGCTGGTCGATTTTACATTTTAATTATCAATCGGGTCTAGAAAATTTCGATTAACATACCCTGTAATATTTTCATACTCTATTTCAATCCACTCGTTACCATCATCGTACACTTTTACAATATCACCAGTAGCTAATGTTCCAGAAATTTGATGGTCTGTACTTGGACCGCTCCGAACATTTAATAAGTCTGCATTAACGATTCGATCTTCTTCTACAGTTTCATCTGGTTCTGACTCACTATCGCTTCCATCGTTAGAGTCTTCTTTCTCTTTATCATCAGATTCTTCCTGTTGCTTATCTTCTTCATCAATAACTACATTTTGAGGTTTGTTATCATGCTCATCTGCTTGTTTTGCCCTAGAGTGCCCATGATTTTCAAATTCTGGATTATTAAATTGATCTTGCATCATTACTACAAATAAAACAAAAGCAGTACTAGCTATTATAAGTAGTAATATCCCCATTTTCTTTTTATCCATCATTCACTTCTCCCAGAAATAGTATCTAAACGTAGTATACATGGAAAAGTAAGAATAGGAAATGTTATATGGTGAATTTTAGCAAATTAAGCACCTTTACATAGTGGACAGAGTCCATATATTTCAAATTTATGATCTTCAATGACATAATTCGTCAATGATTTTTCTGCAGAATCCATTGGACAAATTTGTATCTCTTTTGTTTTACCACATTCATTACATATAAAGTGATGATGGTGATGGTGCGTACAATTCATACGAAAATGTTTTTCACCATTTAAGTCAGTTGACTCTAAAATACCAAGAGAGTGATATAAATGTAGATTACGGTATATGGTATCAAAACTTACACTATCAAAACTTTTTTCTAAATGAGATATGAGGTCTTTTGCAGAACGATAACCATCGACATCTTCGAAAAACTCTAAAATGTCTTTTCTTTTACCAGTTGCTTTATAACCTTTATCTTTTAAAACGCCCATTGCTTCTTGAAGATTCATGTTATAGCCCCCGTTTACTTAGATTGAAGCTTTTTAATTCCTATAGCTACTAATAATATGATAATAGCTATCATTACTATTGTACCACCTGGAGGGATATCTAAATAGTACCCTGAAATTATTCCAAGTATAACAGATAATTCCCCAAAAATAACGGAGTACAGTATCATTTGTTTAAAACCTTTGGCTAAACGCATGCTAGCTGCTACTGGTAATGTCATTAGAGCAGATACCAGTAATACCCCAACAATTCGAATAGATGCAGCAATCACTAATGCTGTTAAGACAATAAAAAGTAAATGAATCCATTTTGCATGTAGCCCTGATATTACTGATTGTTCTTCATCAAAAGATAATGAAAACAATTCTTTGTAAAATAAAATAATGATAGATACAACAATAATTGAGATGATTAATATTGATGTAAAATCGTTTTGGCTAACAGCAGAAACAGATCCAAATAAATAATTAAATAAATCATTATTAAACCCGTCAGCTATTGATATAAAAATAACACTTAATCCTACTCCAGCAGACAAGATAATCGGAATAGCAATTTCTTGATATGCTTTATAAACGGTTCGGAGTTTTTCAATTAAGACAGAACCTGCTACGGAAAAGACCATCCCACTATAGATAGGTGAGAGCATCAAACCGAATTTTTTTTCCGCCATAAGACCGAAAGCGATTCCTGCAAGTGTTACATGAGATAACGCATCTGCTATCAAAGATAATCTACGAACGACAATAAATGTTCCGAGTAAAGGAGCAATTAAACCTATTAAAATACCAGTTAAAAACGTGTATCGTAAGAAAGGATATTGTAAAAAATCTATAAGCATATTTCACCCCTCCAATTATGAATGCTGATGACTTACTAGATTAACCGGATGTCCATAAAAATTGGAGAAGTCCTTTTCTGTAAGTGAAGCATATTCTTCCGGATTACCATGGAAGTGCAATGTTTTATTTAAACACACTATATCAGTAGCGTATTCTGTCATCGTACCTGTATCATGTGTTACTAAGAGTAATGTTTTATTGTGCCGTTGATGAAGTTCATGCAATAATTCATAGAATCTACGAACATGTTCATAATCTATCCCTACAGTGGGCTCATCAAGAATAAGGAGCTCTGGATCACTAACAAGTGCACGAGCAATAAATATTCTCTGTTGTTGGCCACCAGAAAGATTACCGATGTTTTCATGAGCATATTCGGTCATGTCTACCTGATCTATTGCATGATAGACCTTTTGTTTATGCTTTTTTGACGGGAAGCGAAAATAGCCAATTTGCGACGTAAGACCTGATGAGACAACTTCAAAAACTGTTGCTGGAAATCCCTTATTAAAGGAATTTGCTTTTTGAGAAACAAATCCAATTTTATTCTTATCTTTCAATTTTTGAATGGGCTGTCCAAAGACTTCAATTGTTCCATTATCTGCCTTACTAAGGCCCAATATTAAACGAATTAAAGTAGTTTTACCTCCACCATTTGGTCCAACTAATCCCATAAATGCACCTTGTGGGATTTCAAAATTTATATTGTCTAAAACGATTCTTGTATCATAACGAAAATTAAGATTGTGCATAGATACGACAGGGGACTTCATAAGAATCCTCCTTTTTTAATTTAGTTTCATATGGAATTGATTCGATTTGTAAATAATTGTACCTAATTATAATAGCGTAATGATTAAGAAATGTAAATAGGAATCGTTACGAATAAGTGAAACTTCTAAAGAAACCCTTTACAAAAAATCAATTAAATTTATTGCGAAATATCTGATATTGATTTATAGTTATAAATAAGGATATGTAAATGTCTTTTATTTTTTTACACAAAAATGAATGAACGTTCATTCAAATAGGATTGGGGGAGAAATTTGTGACATATTCCATAAAAAGTGCAGCAGTATTAGGATCTGGTGTCATGGGATCGGGTATTGCAGCTCATTTAGCAAATATCGGAATACCAGTAACAATGCTAGATGTTGTACCAAATGAATTAACGAAAGAAGAAGAGACTGAAGGATTAACATTAGAAGATCGAAAAGTAAGAAATAGAATCGCCGAGCAAAGTAAAAAGAAATTATCGAAACAAAAACCCTCACCAATTACAACAAAACAGAGTTTAAATCTAATTCACATTGGTAATTTAGAAGATGATATCGAAAAATTATCTGAAGTGGACTGGATAATCGAGGTAGTTGTTGAAAATCTTGATATAAAGAAAAAAGTGTTTACTAACGTAGATAAATATCGAAAAGAAGGTACGATTGTTAGTTCAAATACTTCGGGGATTTCTGTTGAAGCCATGATTGAAGATTGCTCTGAAGATATGAAGAAACAATTCCTTGGGACACATTTCTTTAATCCGCCAAGATACTTGAAACTGTTAGAAGTAATTCCGACACAACACACTGATTCTAGCGTTCTATCATTTATGAAGCAATTCAGTGAAGATGTGTTAGGAAAAGGTGTTGTGGAAGCAAAAGATACACCTAATTTTATTGCTAATCGTATTGGGACATATGGATTATTAGTAACTGTCCGTGAAATGCAAAAGGGCGGTTATAGTGTAGGAGAAGTGGATTCTGTTACAGGTCCATTAATTGGAAGACCGAAGAGTGCGACATTCCGGACGCTCGACGTAGTAGGACTTGATACATTTTACCATGTTGCAAAAAATGTCTATGACCAGGTGATTCATAAAGAAGAAAAAGCCGTCTTCGAGATTCCAGCTTTTGTAAGTCAAATGATAGAAAAAGGTTGGATTGGAGCAAAAAAACGTAAAGGATTTTACGAAAAACAAAAAGACGGAAAAATTTATGAAATCATTCCAGAAACATTGGAGTTTCAAGAACGAAAGAAATTAAAGTCAGCTGCTGTTGAAATGGCAAAGCAACAAAAAGGTTCTAAACGCAAATTGAAAGCGCTTGTAGACGCTAAGGGAGATCGTGCTAGTGACTTAGTTTGGTCAGTACTAAAATCTAGCTTGTTATATTCGGCAGAGTTACTTGGAGAAATCGCAGATGACATCGTATCGATTGACCAAGCTATGAAGTGGGGGTTTGGTTGGGAGTTAGGCCCATTTGAATCTTGGGATGCGATTGGAGTTAGAGATTCTGTTGAACGAATGAAAGCAGAAGGAGAAGCTATTCCAACTTGGGTCAAAAATATGTTGGATAAAGGGTATGAAACCTTTTATCAAAAGGATAATGGAAATACTCTTTACTATGATAATGGTGAGTATAAACAACAAGTTGTTAATGATAAAGAGATAAACATTCGCTCATTAAAGGAACAAAAAGGCGTCATTAAGAAAAATACTGGTGCTAGTTTAATTGATATGGGTGATGGTGTTGCGCTTTTAGAATTTCATTCCCAAAGTAATGCCATTGGCTTAGATATTATACAAATGGTTAATTTTGCAGTTGAAGAAGTGAATAAAAATTATAAAGGTCTTGTAATAGGGAACCAAGGAAAGAATTTCTGTGTTGGGGCTAACCTAGCGATGATGTTAATGGAAGCACAAGATGATAATTTCTTTGAATTAGATATGGTCATTCGTCAGTTTCAAAACATGACAATGAATATTAAGTATTCCGACCGCCCAGTAGTTGTAGCAACTTTTAACATGACTCTTGGTGGTGGTGCAGAAGTGTCTTTACCTGCAGCAGCTATCCAAGCCTCTCCGGAGACTTATATTGGACTCGTAGAATTTGGTGTTGGTTTAATTCCTGGAGGCGGTGGAACGAAAGAACTTTATTTAAAAGAACTTCGTCATATGCCTAAAGGAATAGACTTTGATTTAACTAAAGTTGCGAATAATGTTTTTGAGAAAGTAGCAACGGCTAAAGTTTCTACTTCAGCTGCAGAAGGAATTGAAAATGGATTTTTAAATAGTAACGATAGAATAAGTGCTAACCCAGATCATGTTCTATATGATGCTAAACAAAGAGTTATCAGTTTATATGATGGTGGTTATAAGAAACCCCAACGTGAGAAAATTCCGGTTGTTGGTGATGCTGGTTATGCAGCGATGTTAATGGGAGCAAAGTCATTGCAATTTAGTGGATATGCTTCGGAACATGATGTGAAAATTGCAGAGAAATTGGCTTATGTATTATCAGGGGGAAGAATAAAAGAAGGTACGGAAATAGATGAGCAAGTAATGCTTGACCTAGAACGTGAGGCATTTTTAAGTCTAATAGCTGAACCACTGACACAACAACGTATGCAACACATGTTAGTTAAAGGGAAACCATTACGTAACTAATCGATAAAGGGGGATAAATCGTGAAGGAAGCAGTTATTGTTGCTGGTGCGAGAACACCAGTCGGAAAAGCTAATAAAGGTTCACTAGCAAATGTTCGTCCAGATGATTTGGCAGCATTAACAATAAAAGAAACATTAAAGCGCGCTGGGGATTACAATGGGAATATTGATGATGTCATTATCGGATGTGCAACTCCTGAAGCAGAACAAGGAATGAACATGGCAAGAAATGTTGCGGGTCTTGCAGGACTGAAAAATGATGTTCCAGGAATTACAATAAATCGCTATTGTTCTTCAGGACTGCAAAGTATTGCATACGGCGCTGAAAGAATTATGGTTGGTGCAAGCGATACGATTATTGCTGGTGGAGCAGAGTCAATGAGCATGTTACCTATGGGGGGACATGTACTAAAGCCGAATTCTAAACTAGTAGAAAGTGCTCCAGGTTACTACATGGGAATGGGGCACACAGCAGAAGAAGTAGCAAATCGTTTTAGTATATCAAGAGAGGATCAAGATGCTTTTGCAGTTCAAAGTCATCAACGAGCAGCCAAAGCTTTAGAAGAAGGGAAATTTAAGGACGAAATTGTACCTGTTGAAGTAAGTCAAAGGCTAATTGGTAATAAGAACAAAGTAGAAAAGAAAAGTTTCACTTTTAATCAAGATGAAGGTGTACGTGTAGGAACAACTTCCGAAATCTTAAGTAAATTACGACCTGCATTTCATGTAAAGGGATCTGTAACTGCAGGAAATGCTTCGCAAATGAGTGATGGAGCTGCTTCGGTATTATTAATGGAAAGAGAAAAAGCAGAAGCGGAAGGTTTAACTCCAATATTGAAGTTTCGCTCCTTTGCCGTTGCAGGTGTTGAACCAGAAATTATGGGTGTGGGTCCAGTAGAAGCAATTCCGAAAGCATTGAAAATAGCAGGACTCGAATTATCAGATATTGGGTTGTTTGAATTGAACGAAGCTTTTGCTTCTCAATCTTTACGCGTAATTCAAGCTTTAGATTTAGATACGGATAAAGTGAATGTAAATGGTGGAGCAATTGCCCTAGGACATCCATTGGGCTGTACAGGGACCAAACTTACTTTGACATTAATGCATGAAATGAAACGAAGAAATGAACAGTTTGGTGTAGTTACGATGTGTATTGGTGGCGGTATGGGAGCTGCTGGAGTATTCGAATTACTTTAGTTTAAAAAAACCAATAATGGAGAGGGAGAAAAACATGAGTGAAACAAAAGAAAAAATATTCAAAGGTGGAGCATTTTTAGTTGAGGATATAACAGGAGAAGACATTATTACACCAGAAGATTTTACAGATGAGCACAAGATGATAGCAAAAACTACAATAGATTTTGTTTTAGGAGAAGTCGTGCCAAAAATTGATAATTTGGAGAACCATGAGTTTGAGCATTCTGTTGATTTATTGAAGAAAGCGGGAGATTTAGGATTACTTGGAGCTGACGTACCAGAAGAATATGGCGGGCTTGCTTTAGATAAAATTAGCTCTTCTTTAATTACAGAGAAGTTTTCACGTGCAGGTGGGTTCTCTGTAACACATGGGGCACATGTTGGAATCGGTTCTTTGCCTATTGTGTTTTTCGGTAATGAAGTACAAAAAGAAAAATACTTGCCAAAACTTGCCACTGGAGAGCTCTTAGCAGCATATGCATTAACTGAACCAAGTTCTGGGTCAGATGCTTTAGGAGCAAAAACAACTGCAAAATTAAATGACGCAGGTACGCACTATATCCTTAATGGTGAAAAACAATGGATTACAAACTCTGCATTTGCTGACGTATTCGTAGTTTATGCAAAAATTGACGGAGAACATTTTACAGCATTTATTGTAGAAAGAGAATATCCTGGCGTATCTACTGGTCCGGAGGAAAAGAAAATGGGAATTAAGAGTTCCTCTACTCGTACACTAGTTTTGGAAGATGCAGAAGTTCCAGTAGAGAACTTATTAGGAGAAAAAGGGCGAGGTCATGTTATCGCATTTAATATTTTAAATGTTGGTCGTTATAAACTTGCTGTAGGTGGAGTTGGTGGATCCAAACGCGCGATTGAATTAGCTTCGAAGTATACAAATGAAAGAAAACAATTTAATACACCAATTTCTAGCTTTAATCTAACAAAAGAAAAGCTTGCGACAATGGCAGCAGGTATTTATGCAAATGAAAGTTCAGTTTATCGTACAGTTGGATTATTTGAACAACGGATGGGAGCATTGACAGATGAGCAATTAAAAGATGGGCGAGAAGTTGCTCGTGCAATTGCCGAATATCAGATTGAATGTTCCATGACAAAATATATGGCTACAGAACTATTAGATTATGTAGTTGATGAAGCTGTACAAATGCATGGAGGATATGGATTTATGCAGGAATATGAAGTGGAACGCGCATATCGTGATTCTCGCATTAACCGTATATTTGAAGGTACGAATGAGATTAACCGTCTGTTAGTTCCTGGTACACTACTTAAGAAAGCATTAAAAGGTGAGTTGCCACTATTACAAAAAGCACAAGGTTTGCAAGAAGAATTAATGATGATGATGCCTGAAGAGATAGGAACAGAAGCACTAGAACAAGAAAAATATTTACTCAAAAATGCGAAGAAAATGATTTTACTAGGAGCTGGCCTGGCAGCACAAAAATACGGTCAAAAATTAGATCGTGAACAAGAAATTCTTGTTAACCTTGCTAATATGGTTGCAGAAGTATTTAATATGGAGTCAGCAATTCTTCGTACAGAAAAGGCAATTTCTAAAGTTGGTGAAGAAAAATCGAAACAAAAGCTACTATATACAGAGGTCTATGTACAAGAAGCATTTAATCGTATTGAGGCAGAGGCGAAAGATATTCTTGTAACAGTAGAAGATGGTGATACTCTTCGAATGATGCTTTCATCATTACGTAAACTAACTCGTCATACACCAATTAATGTTGTACAGAAAAAACGTGAAATAGCAGCTCGAATTATTGAGGAAGAGAAATATGTAATTTAATTCTAAGTTAAAAGACCCATCTCACTTTAGAGTTGGGTCTTTACATGGTTAATCTTTATGCTGTTGTTTAAGTAATTTTTTAATTTCCTCCATGTCTTTTTCCATTTTTTCTAATTTAATATCAGTAGGAGAAGGAGACTCTTCACGACTTGCTTCTTCCACATTATTCACAACAACACCTACAAATAAATTGATAATGACAAATGCCCCAATTAAAATAAATGTAACAAAATACCACCATGACGTCGGATCTTGATCTAGTATAGGATACATCACCCCACTTGCCCATGATTCAAGCGTAATTACTTGAAAGAGTGTCAATAACGTACGATGAAGTGATCCAAAATACTCTGGAGAAATTGATTGGAATAACATTGTGCCAATAACTCCATATACATAGAAAAATAACCCTAATAAAAGCATAATCGTACCCATTGAAGGGATTGTTAGCAGCAAGGCATTGACCATCTTTCTTAATGAAGGAATGATAGATATCGCTCTCAATACACGAAGCACACGTAGTATTCGTAACACCATTACGTAACTTGAACCAGCTAGAATGATACTGCTTAACACTATAATTAAATCAAATACATTCCATGGTTCGGTGAAGAAACTTTTCAAAGTGGAACTGCCAATTAAACGAATAATAATTTCGAGAGTGAAAACTGTTAGTAATGTCCAATCTGCCCAAATAATAAAGGTAGAAAATTGCGCAAAAAAAGGATAGGTCTCTAATCCGACCAAAATTGCATTTAATATAATAAGTCCAATAATAATATTTAAAAATATATTACTATTGGCGATTTTTGCACATTGTTTGTGTATTGTTCTCATTCTTTAATTTTTTCCTCCTGTATTTATGTATGTTACTATTGTACGCTGTAGATGACGTGATGTCACTCAAATAATTAAAGTAGATGATTGGATATTAAAATACGAAATGTGGTAGCATACAGTTATGAATATGAACGGGAGGGAAAAATTACAATGTATCGTAGAGTAACTGATTTTTTGAATGAATGGAGTCAATCCGCAGATGGTACAGCAAAAGTAATCAACAATTTAACAGATAAAAAACTTGATCAATCAATTGTTGAAAATCATAGTACACTTGGTTGGTTAGGTTGGCATTTAGTTAACAGTCCTGCTTTTTTTGGGAAATTAGTTGGCCTGGATATTGATTTGTCACATGATCCAGATCAAGTCCCTGAAAAAGCGAAAGACATAGCAGAAGCATATAATAAAATGGTTCAGATGGTAAAAGATCAGGTAGAACAACAACTTACTGATGAAGCGTTAAATGAACAAGTGGACAGTTTTGGTACACCTATCCCTCGTGGTGCGATACTAAGAAAGATGGTTGATCATCAAACACATCATCGTGGTCAAATGACTGTGTTATTAAGACAAGCTGGTTTATCTGTACCTGGTGTTATGGGGCCAACAAAAGAAGACCAATAAGTTCTAGTTTAAATTTTACTTATCATAATAATTAAAATATGGTATATTATAGATAGAGAGTAAGACGATAAATAAAAAGTCGTCTCATGTAACTAAACATGAGACGACTTCCAATAGACCAACCCCAAAAGCGGGGAAGGCACACCGAAGGCAATAATCCCTCAGCGCCGGGCTAAAGCACATGAGGGGTTATTTTTTTTGGTTGATCTCGGACATAATAAACGCAATCAGTGTTCCAAAAGAAATCATAAGCGTCAATACGCCTTCCATATCCATAGGCACCACCCCCCTTCAAAGGAAATACCTTTAAAGGAAATGTGTGTACCTAGCACCCTCATGTGAAGCCGGTCTATTATAGTAATAGTGTAACATATATAAACAGAATTCATTCTAGTCTATTTGTTGTGTTTTTAATAATATATCAATATTTTAGTGGACCAAAACTGTTTACAGTATGTTTAGGCCATTTTGTCGTGCCAATATTAGCTAGTTCAATAGCAACTTGTTTTGGTCTTCATTCTCATCCTTCACCTCGTATAGCTACTCTGATAAATAACCTACCATTGCATAACTTGCAAATATGGTATTCTCCACAAATAAATCTTTAGTAAATGACTACATAAAGACTCCTACAAAAATTGAACTCCAACATATGTAAGCAAATATTTAAAGTTGAATCAGATCAAACTTATTTTTTCACCGTTTGTTATTTCGAATTAGCTTGATAAAGAGAAAGTAATTTCTTGGTTATATCTTTTGTCACTTGTTCCAGGTGATATTTCACCTATAGATGAGAGATACGTTTTCAATTAGGAGTTATTTTGTTTTTTTAAACTCATACCAACTAGATGTATAACGAAATCAAATGTGGTAAAATGTCCACGATAAGAAAACATGTAGGAGGAATATGATGGCTATAAAATTTTATTGGTATCCTAATTGTGGCACATGTAAGAAAGCAAAAAAATGGTTTGATGATAATCAAATAGACTATGAAGCAATACATATTGTGAACGAGACTCCTTCTTCTGATCAGATTCAAAATTGGATGGATATCAGTGAGTTTCCTGCAAAGAAATTTTTCAATACAAGCGGGAAAAAGTATCGGGAACTTAATATTAAAGATAAAGTCAATCAGTTATCCGAGAAAGAGATAGCAGATTTATTAAGTTCGGATGGTATGCTAATTAAACGCCCGATTGTTACGGACGGGAAAAATCTAACAATTGGGTTTAAAGAAGATTCCTTTGAAAAGGTTTGGAAGTAATTTTAACTAGAAAAATGATATTATAGATTGTATAGTTAAAATGGAATGATAATTTGGAGGGATTGTTTATGAGTTTGCCACAAGATTTATTGTATTCTAAAGAGCACGAATGGGTAAAACAAGAAGATGGGAAATTACGCATCGGGATTACAGACTTTGCTCAAGATGAATTGGGAGACATTGTGTTTGTCGAACTTCCTGAAATTGGGGAAGAGTTAAAAGCTGATGAACCCTTTGGGAGTGTAGAGTCTGTAAAGACAGTATCTGAACTCTATGCACCAGTAAGTGGAAAAGTAGTCGAAATCAACGATGAGTTGGAAGATAGCCCAGAGTATGTTAATGAATCTCCATATGAAAAAGCTTGGATGATTGTGATTGAACCATCCGACGAAAAGGAACTTGAAGAATTATTATCTGCAGAGAAATACGAGGCGTTTATTCAAGACTAATTTTTAGGCTGACAATTACACGTTATTTGTGTATAGTCAGCCTTTGTTTTATCATATAATGATAATATACAAATACTAGCTTATATTTCGATTAATGTATCAGTGAAGACGGTTTAAGTGTTTTGAGAATCGAATTATCATAAGTTTTATGGGAGATCTTTATTCCAAATCAAGTCGTGCTAAATAAGCATGTTTCTTGCTTACATAAGGAGTGCTATGCGATGATGACAAATGAATCTAATAAAGTAATAATTGTAGAAGGTTTGTCGGATAAACGACAGATTGAAAAAATCATTGATGATCATGTTATAATCGTTTGTACAAATGGGACTTTAGGTGTTGAAAAACTAGATGAACTACTAGAAACGTATCAATTAGATGAAAAAGATGTCTATATATTAGTAGATGAGGACCCTTCTGGTATGAAATTGAGAAAACAATTAGCGAGGGAATTACCTCATGCAGAACATATTTATGTGAGCAGTGAGTATCGCGAAGTTGCGGCTACACCTATGAAAGTTTTAGCTAATGTATTAATCGGAGCGAGATTTACAGTCCACCCATCTTATTTAATATAAAGAAAAGAACGATAAAGGTGATATATTATGAAGGAATGGAATAAACAAATGGAACGAGGTGTGATATATATTTACACACCATTTTGTGGAACTTGTTCGGTTGCGAGGGCGATGTTGGATAATATTGAACGACTTCACCAACAAGACATTTTTCACGAAATAAACGCATCTATTCACCCTGAATATATGCAGAACAACCAAATTGAAAGTGTACCATGCTTATTATTTATGGAAAATGGGGAAATTGTCGAAAGAATATATACGTTTTATTCAACTGCAAATATATATGATTATTTGATAAAATATCAACCAGAATTATTTTCAAATGCGACGTAATTTATTGATTGACAGTCCTATAAGCGCGTGCTAAGATAGGTACACTGAATTAATTAAAAATAACCATTAAAAATATGATATCTCTTATCTAGAGCGGTGGAGGGACTGGCCCTTTGAAACCGCGGCAACCTTCATAATTAATGAAAGGTGCCAATTCCTGCAGAAAATGAAAGATGAGAGAACGTCAGACGATATACGATAAGTACGTACGTCTTTCTGTTCTCTTACAGAAAGGCGTTTTTATTTTGACGAATTTTGGAGAAACTAAACGAAATGGTTGTTGGAGAGTAAGAGGAGGAATAAAGATTGATATCCATAGAAGGGTTAAGTAAAGTATTTTCATTAAATAAAAAAGACATCAAAGCTGTAGACTCATTGACCCTCAATATTGAAGATGGCGATATTTATGGCGTAATCGGTTATAGTGGAGCCGGAAAGAGTACGTTTGTACGTTTAATAAATCGACTAGAGGAACCTACATCTGGAAAAGTAACAATAGGAGATCAAATAATCACGGAATTAAATAAAAGTGATCTTCGTGTTGCACGACAAGATATAGGTATGATATTTCAACATTTTAATTTATTATGGTCACGTACGGTAGAGGACAATATTGGGTTTCCTTTAGAAATTGCTGGTGTTGATAAGCAAGAAAGAAAACGTAGAGTAAAAGAATTAATTGGATTAGTTGGTCTTGAAGGTAGAGAGAAATCATATCCTTCACAATTAAGCGGCGGACAAAAACAGCGTGTTGGAATTGCTAGAGCCCTAGCGAATTCCCCTAAAGTATTACTATGTGATGAAGCTACTTCTGCTCTAGATCCAGAAACGACTAATCAAATCTTATCATTATTACAAGACATTAATGAGAAATTAAATTTAACGATAATCTTAATTACCCATGAAATGCATGTTATTCGTAAAATTTGTAATCGTGTAGCTGTAATGGAGCAAGGAAAAGTAGTAGAAGAGGGACAAGTCCTAGATGTGTTTACAAATCCGAAACAATCAGTGACTAGAAAGTTCGTTGAACAGGTTATGAGTTCTAATGAGGATAGTGATATGTCAACGATCGTTGAAAATTATCCGAATGGGGTTTTATATCGAATTCATTTCTTAGGGGAGACTACAAATCAAACCTTAATCAGTCAGATAGCTAAACAATTTTCTGTAGATTTAAATATTATCCAAGGAAATATCACACAGACACAAGCAGGCAGCTATGGAGCATTGGTAGTTCAAGTAACGGGGAACGACAGTGAAATTGAACGAGCTAGAAGCTTTATCGAGAGTCAAGAGTCTGTTGAATTGGAGGTAATTCAACATGCTAAGTAGTTTATTTGAAGGGATCAAAATAGAAGATTTAATCGAAGCAACCTATGAGACGTTCTACATGACACTTATCTCAATGGTAGGAACAGCAATTTTTGGGATTTTGCTTGGGTTACTATTATTCCTAACTTCAAAAGGTAATATTTGGGAAAATCGAGTTGTGAATAATATTGTTGCAGCCTTTGTAAACATCTTCAGAGCTATACCATTTATTATACTAATTTTATTGCTATTCCCGTTTACCGATTTTCTAATGGGAACGATTCGTGGTCCTAATGCTGCTTTGCCAGCACTTATTATTGGATCTGCTCCATTCTATGCACGATTAGTAGAAATTGCACTTATTGAAGTGGATAAAGGTGTAGTGGAAGCCGCAAAAGCAATGGGAGCAAAGACAAGAACAATAATCTTTAAAGTTTTATTACCTGAATCAAAACCGGCACTCGTGTCTGGAATAACTGTTACAACAATTGCTTTGATAGGATATACCGCTATGGCTGGAGCGATTGGGGCAGGTGGACTTGGAAACTATGCTTATTATTTCGGGTTTCAGCGTCGTGACTTTGATGTTGTGTTATGGTGTACGATTATTATCGTACTTATCGTATTTATATTCCAATTCATCGGGGATGCTATTACTAGAAAACTCGATAAGCGTTAAAGAAGAATTCCTCAGGTAGCTTCACTACTTGTTGAAATAATTAATTAAAATGTTAAAAGGAGAGGACACAGAGATGAAGAAATTATTATTATTGTTAACTATTGCATTTGTGGGGTTATTAGCAGCTTGTGGAACAAGTGATGAAGGTTCATCAGGTGATGAGTCGTCTGATGAAACCACAGAAATATCAGTTGGAGCTTCTAGTGTACCGCATGCGGAAGTTTTAGAAGAAGCAAAGCCATTATTAGAAGAGCAAGGAATTACATTAAATATAGAAGAGTACCAAGATTATATCTTGCCTAATGATGATTTAGCTGATGAACGTATTGATGCAAACTATTTTCAGCATATTCCTTTTCTAGAACAAACAATTGCTGACACAGGTTATGAAATTGAATCTATTGGCGGCATACATGTGGAACCAATGGGTGTATATTCCCAAAATATAACTAGTGTTGAAGAAATCACAGAAGGCACAGAAGTAATTTTAAGTAACTCAGTTGCTGAACACGGACGTATCCTTTCTTTATTTGAAAAAGAAGGCTTAATTAAATTAGATGAAAGTGTAGAAAAGTCTGCAGCAACGATTGATGATATTGCGGAAAATCCGAAGAATCTTCAATTCTCAGCTGAAACAGAACCAGGATTCTTACCTGAGTACTATCATAGTGAAGAAGATGCGCTAGTTGTTATCAATACAAATTATGCTATTGATACTGGTTTAAACCCTTCAGAAGATGCTTTATTTGTTGAAGGTGAAGAATCAGACTATGTAAATGTCATTGCAGTTCGTTCTGAGGATAAGGATAATGAAGCATTAAACGCTCTAGTCGAAGTTTTACAATCAGAAGAAATTCAAAACTTTATCACGGAAAATTATGATGGGGCAGTGGTTCCGACACCAACTAATTAAGTAATTAAGAGTAAAATGTAAGAATTGTATAGAAAAATCAGTTAAAGTGGTTTATTTTAAAAAAAATGAAGTTTTAATAGGAAATCAAGGTTTAAATCCATTTTGTTCGGGAATAGTTTCTGTGTTAACATTTTTAATGTTAACGAATAAGAAAGGATGATTTATTATTACCAGTGGAATGGATTTAACCTTTACTTCGGAAATGCAAAAAGGACTTGGACAATCAAGAGGATTGAATTATGAGGAATATGGAAGAAGTTTAGAAAAACAAATTCATGTTGAGAAACTGCGAGAGAAGGAATACCATGATGCTAAAACAATGGCATCTGAAATAAATTCACAACTACCAAAATAAATCTTAAAGACTGATGTCAATACGACATCAGTCTTTTATAATTACAAACGAAAGGAAATATAGAATTTGTAGGCAATGGATAACTAACTGAATAAACTAC